>JACFNA010000037.1:0-14365 GCA_019455085.1 Chitinophagaceae bacterium | reverse complement strand
TACATTGGTGAAGTATGCTAAAGTGAGTGGGAAGTGGCAATACCATCTCATGCAAAGTATGCTATCCGAAAACTATGATCCTAATGATCTTGGAATTTTGTTTAGTCCTAATAATGTTACTTATCAGGGGAGTGTAAGCTACCACGAAAATATGCCTACAAAGAATTTTCTTACCCATTTTTTCTCTCTGGAATCTACACTTCAGTATTTATACAAGCCTTATTCTTTTTATACCTATGAAATTGAGGGGTCGGGCATGCTGATATTTCATAATTTCTGGGATGTGTTTCTCAATGCGTCGGTGAGCCCTGCCGGGTCGCACGATCACTTCGAGTTAAGGACACCTGGCAGGTATTTATCTTACCCGTGGTCATTCAGATCGGGAATAAATGGAAGTACAGACAGCCGTAAGAAATTGTATGTGGAATACGGTTTTAGTGTGGGAGGGTATCCTGAGTATCACAATAGATATTTTGAAATTGAGACGGAAGTCAGGTATCGTTTTGGTAACAGATTCAATCTGGAGTTAGAAGTGAATTCAGAGAGGGAGCGCCGTCAGCTTGGGTATGCCTTTGCCAGGAATAATAATGGAGACCCAATAGTGGGTTTCCGCGACAATCGTTCGATTTCTTCCGTGCTTTCGGGTATTTATAATTTTACGCCAAGGCTTAATGTCACCCTGCGGGCACGGCACTATTGGAACAGGGTAGATTATAAGGAATTTTTTGATGTGGATGCTGCCGGTAAACTGATAAACAGGCCCTTTGTCAGTGGCAGAGATCAGAATGTGAATATCTTTAATACGGATGTATTCCTGACCTGGGATTTTCGGTTAGGCAGCCGACTGATTATTGCATACAAAAACTGGCTTGGCGATGCGGAAGGAGTGGTTTTTGGGACTGGAGAGAAGAACAACTATCTGAATAATTTTTCCAGACAATTTGGGTTGAAACATGGAAATGAGATTAGTGCCCGGTTCATTTATTTTCTTGACTATAACCAGTTAAAGAGAAAAAAGTAGCAGTTCATATTTTCAAATTTTTTATTATTTTGCTATAGGCTGAAATGCCATGTGCTGACCAGGTAAGCACCTGTAATAAAAAACATTATCAGATAAATTGGCATTGTTTTTTATTTAGATTTTTTATTCATTTTTTAACTCGAGTTAGAAATCTGTAAAAGTTAATGTGATGGATAAGAAACCTGTCTATCCGACAAGCGAAGTAGAAAGCAAATTATTTATTGAGCTCGCAAAGAATGTAAAGGCACGTGTAGCTGCTATCCCTGAGAATCGTGATATCTATATCCAGATCAAGGCTATCATATTGCCACTGGTCTATTTCGGAAGCTACATTATTGCATTGCTACATCCCGGTAATAAGGGATTGTATGTCGGGCTTTACATGTTTATGGGAATTACCATGGTGTTGATTTATCTGAATCTGATCCATGAAGCAGCGCATAATAATGTATATAAGACGAAAAGATATAACAAGATGGTGCTGAATTTGCTGAACCTGTTGGGAGCAAACAGTTATATCTGGTACAACCGCCATATACTGAGCCACCATCATTACCCGAATGTGGAGGGGTGGGATACGGATGTGGAGCAGAGCGGCCCTATTCAGATTTTTCCAAATAATGAGCCGGTTGGGATGCAAAAATATCAGGATAAATATTTTATACTGATTTATCCACTCTACTTATTTAACTGGATGTTTCTCCGTGATTTCAGAGACTTTTTTGGCAAGCGCAGAGTGATTCGTAAAGTACATGGTGTGCCGCCTCTCAGGGAAAAGATAAAGATGATTGTGTACAAGCTGTTCTATTTCTTTTATCAGATAGCCGTTCCTGTTTTGTTTTTCGATGTTTCATTCGGACTGGCTTTCGGAGCATGGTTTCTGCAGGTGCTTACAGCAAGTGTGTTTGCCCTGCTGGTGTTGCTACCGCTTCATCCCCTGCCTGATAATGAGTTTCCGGAACCTGACAATCTGAATAATCTGCCATTCAGTTGGATGCGGCACCAGTTAGAAGTTACAAATGACCTCACTCACAATAATTGGTTTATCCGTCATATACTTGGTAATTTCAATTTTCATATTGCGCACCATTTGTTTCCGGCTTATAGTTATGTGTATTATAATGAGGTGACAGACGAGATTGTTAAGTTTGCCAAAGCACACAACCTCCCTTATAAAAAGTTTCCTTTGGTTACCGCACTCCGTAAACACTATGAATTGCTACACATGAATGCGAAAGGTGTACCGCTACACCATGTTTTGGAAGAATTAGATTCCTGAAAAAGATGCTGGTTGTAATCGGATGAAAGTTGGGGTGTGGAAATGTGGACCAATATTCTATATTATCGTTGTCCGGTTTAATTATTCCTGATGAGGTTAAAACTCTCGTTGAGTAAGACTTTCGTAGTCTTGCGCTTAAGGGCAGGGTAATTGGTTTAAAACCTAAGCTCAATGACTTTAGCCCGCTTAGCCGGGCAGTAATAATTTTTTACATCGCATTTCAGAAGCCTGAAATCTTTTTCAGGAAATCGTCTTTTCGCCTTGTGGACACCTCAATCTGGGTGCCATCTGCCAGCAAAATCGTGCCTCCTTTGCCACGTTTGTAGTTTTTTACATACTTCAGGTTAACCAGGTGTGAGTTGTGCACTCTGTAGAAGTTACAGTCTTCAAGCAGGTGTTCAAAGTCTTTTAGTGTACGGGACACCGTTATTTTCCTCTGATCGCTGAAGTAGATTACAGTGTAGTTGGCCTGTGCTTCACAGCGGATAATATCCTGCGTTTCGGCAAAGGTGAAGCCTTCATTGGTGGGAATACATATTCGTTTATTATTCTTTTCGCCGTGCGACAGGTTGTATAATAGCGTTTCCATTTTCTGAGATCGCTCCTGGCGTGTGAGGCGTACTGAAAGCCTCTCAAGTGCCTGGAATAGCAATTCCGGGTCAATTGGCTTGAGCAGATAGTCGAATGCGCTGAATCGGAATGCCTTTACTGCATACTGCTCGTGGCCGGTGATAAAGATTATCTCAAAATTTATTTCAGGTAACTGTCTTAGAAGTTCGAAAGCATTGTTATCGCCTAGTTCCACATCCAGAAAAACCAAATCCGGTTTTTCCTTTTCAATCATGGTGAATGCTTCTTCTGCTGTATGGCACGTGCCTGCTATTTCAATGGTGTGAGCCTCAGGTGCGCTGAGCAGGTGGGTTAGCCGGTCTGTGGAATGGGGTTCGTCGTCGATGATTAGCGCTCTGATCATTTGCGTGATTAAAAGTTATAGGCAAGTGGTAATTTGATTTCTACGTGGGTACCCTCTTCCTTGTGACGGATATTAAGTGAGGCAAGGGAAGCGTGCTTTTCCTCATTGAGAATCCGTATTCGGGATTGGGTTATTTTTATACCGAATGATTTTCTGGTACTTCCATTTTCTTTTGAGGTCAGCTCTGCTGATTTTTGAATACCGATTCCATTGTCTTCGATTTGTCCTATAAGCATCTCACCCTGCTTTTGAAAACTGATGATTATTTTTCCTGAATCCTTTTTCCCGCTAAGGCCATGCAGAATACTATTTTCCACAAAGGGTTGTAACAATAACGGAGGTATCAGTATGTTCGTGGTATCAATGTCGCTGGCAACTCTTATTTCGTATGTAAACCGGTGCTGCAATCTGAGCGTCTCTAAGTCCATGTAAAGCGTGAGCGCTTTGATTTCGTCAGCAAGGAGGATTTCTTTTTTTTCAGAGTTTTCCAGAACGGTGCGCATGAGTGTGGCAAATTTTCCCAGATACTCATCTGCTATTTTCGGCTGGTTTTTCAGGATATAATCGCTGATGGCATTCAGGCAGTTGAAGATAAAATGAGGATTCATCTGTGCCCGTAATGCTTTCATCTCTGTTTCAGCAACGAGGGTCTTAAATTCTGCTGCTTTCTTTCGGTCTTCCGCATCGCGCTTCTTTTTATAGAGTAGTATAAAAGCGATGAATCCGGTAATTAACAGGATACCGCCGGCTATTAGTGATTTCTTAATGGTAGTCTGGCGGTCCAGCGCTGCTTTGGCCAATGCTCTTTTCTTATCGAACTCATACTGCATTTCTTTTTGCATGATTTCTTTCTTCTTGCTGGTGCTTATAAGGCTGTCATTGAGTTTGATGTATTCCTTATATGCATCCAGCGATTGGCGGTATTTCCCTGTTTCTTCGTAAATCTTTTGAAGGGCAAACCATGCCTGCCGTTGAAACTGCACGTTGCCTGCCTCTTTGGAGAGTTGAAGTCCCTCTCTGGCTAACGTTTCAGCATTGGCGTAAGATTTAAGACCTGATTGTGCCAGGGAAAGGTAAACTAAGGAAGCTGCTTTTGTAATGCGGTTTTGAGTAAGGTCAGCTATCTCAACTGCCTTGTTTACGTATTGAATTGCTTTGTGGTAGTCTTTCTGTTCCAGATAAATGTATCCTATTGAATTCAGCACATTTGCCCACACCATACTATCCTTGTTTGTTTCAGATATAGACAGGCTTTTTTTGAATTGCTCCATTGCCTCATCAGGTTTACCCATGTCATAATAGAGCTGTCCGAGGTTCATCAGCAATTGCCCTTCTCCTCTTTTATTTTCCAGGTGCGACAGCACTGCTTCAGCCTTCTGATAGTATTGTAGTGCTTCCTGATACTCCTGCTGATCGTAATGCAAGAGCGCTATATTGGCAAGTGTCTGCCATTCGAATTCAGGTCTGTGAAGCGGAATATTGGCTTCAAGCGCCTTGTGATAATAATCGATTGCGTTAGCGGGGTCAGAGTTTACATAAGAGTAACTCACTCCCTTAAATTGATACGCATCGGCAATCCCCGCCGGCCAGTGGATTTTCTGCGCGATCCGTAGTGCCTCATCCGCATAATACATCATGCTGTCCTGCCTGCTAAAAAAAAGCGATTTTCCGTACTTTAAGAGAAGGGTTACTCTGGTAGAATCTTCTGAAGGATGCTGTGAAAGGAGCAACTGCAAAGAGGCATTGCCAGATTGTGTGTAGCCTTTAAAAGAAAATATCAGCCCAGCGAAAAATATCCACTTCTTCATGGTTCGTTTTTTATAGAGAGGTATTCTTCCGGCCTTTTCAAAGATAGAAATTGTATCCCTTTTTCGTCGTTGAAAAATTTGTTTCTTAAGCAAAAATCTTCTTAAATGCTGCATTGAATAAATCAGTGCACGCATTTAATAAAAGTGACTGCACAGGCTTTTGTAATGCGCTTAATTTCATAGTGCGTAAGGGAAGAGCAGGGATTTGAGTTGAATCAGGAGCGGGTGACCGATGCATTGAGCGTAGTTTCTTTCTCTTTCCTGAAGATTAATTTATATTCTTAGATTATTTAAAGTGTTGGATGATGGAAAATGAAGAAAAGATTACCCTGCCTGCCCCAAAAACATTGCCTCTCGGTGACGAGGTTAAAACATTTTACTCGAAGGATCTGGTGGCCATTATAGTGAAAGTATTTGGTAGTCCGATTCGGGGCACTCGCAGTCTTTTCACTGAGCAATCAGAAAAATCATTTATCCAATCTCTGATATTGGTAGCCTCGGTGGCTGTGGTGTCTGCGGTTTTTGTCTTATTAATTATTCCTTCTGAAATAAGGGAGTATGTGTCCTGGATCACGATTGCAGGTAAGGCTGTTTCTTTTGCTGTGCTTTACCTGCTTCTGGTCTCCGGGTTTTCGTTTGGAGTGAAGATGCTTTCTGGTAAGGCTGAATTTCGGTCTGAGTTGTTTACAGGTGCCGTGTGCGGGATTCCTTTTGTCGCCAGTGTGGCGTTGATATTCCTCTTTTCTAAAATAAGGATGAATGACCAGATTTTGTCTGACATAATGATGAGAGGATATGGTTCACTTATCTCCAGGGGAGGAATTTTATTACTATTTCTTCTTTATACGCACCTACTCTCTTTCAATATTTTGTTTCAGTCTCAAAGAGCATCAGGTACTAAAGATGTGGCAGCCTGGTATTTGTCGCCTCTTGGGATTTTACTGGCTTATTATATCACCTTCAAAATTATTTTCTGATGTTTTTAAAATTTCCGGATCTGGTGAAGTGGAGTTTGGTCATTTGTTTGTCACCACTATTATTGCTGAGTAGTTGCTCTAAGAAGGGAAGTGACGGGCCCGGCGGAGGAGATTATTATTTCAAGCTGAATGTAGGCGGACAATCCTACACCTATACGGCTAATAGCTATGCTACCTTTAGTAGTTCGGGCGATATTTATATGGCAGGTATTGGTGGGTTCAGGGACATGTCTGTCGGCAACAAGAATGTTGCGTCCATCCTGGTAGGCAGCCTGAGTCCTATTAGTCAGGGCACTTATAAAGGTTTGGTGTATCCGGGCACTTCAGGGAATTCGCCTGCAGTATTCTTTTCCTGGATAGATGCAGATGGTACCACCTTCAGTAGCCTATATCAGGATAATGCCACCAATACGGTGCAGATTACGCAGTTATCTTCTGCAAGTGTGAAGGGTACATTTTCAGGGAAAATATATAACGCATTGTCAACCGGATCGCCGGCGATAAACTTCACAGGAGAATTTTATGTGAAGCGGGTCAACTGATATATATACTGTCGTCACTAACTAAAACCAAACATTATGAAAGGAGATACTTTTTCGGCTGGCAGAAACACCATGACCATTTACTACGACAGAGGCCGGGTGGCCGGTAAAGACAAGAACATGGAAACGCGTGTGTTGGGTTCAGGAGGTGGGGGAGGCGCCTATCAGGGTACAGGTGCCACCGCTTCTGTACATATCACTTCTACAACTATTATCCACGATAAAATTTATTTGCAAAAAGAGGATGGTAAGGAAAGGGCTGTGGAACTTACCAACTGGGATGTAGCGTGTCGTGAAGGCCATGATATGGTAGTGGCATGGATTATTCCTGAAGGAAAGGAAAGTGGTGATTATACGGCCATAAAGAATATTACTACGGGCATTGAAATGTATGATAATGAAGTGATAAAAGGATTGGGCAACCAGCACCTTATTAAGAAGGGCATATTGAGGTTTCTGGTGGCAGTTGTCCTTTGGGTAATATTGTATAATATGGGGGGCGGCACTCTTGTGGGATTGGGTGTGGTAGCTTACTTCGTATATGAAATTTTCATGAATGCTCAGAACAAACAGGCTGCCGCTGTGATTAAGAAAAACCTGAAGACCCTGATGAATACGCAAAACTAAGAGTCACTACAAATGGTGTAGTGCGCAATTGCTTTTCTCCAACCTGGGTACGTGTCCTAACCCTGGAATTGTGCTATTGTCATCTTTTTCACCGAAAGTTGTGACTGTTCTAAATTCTTTTTCAGAGTGATCGTAATCATTCTTCTCGCGGAGATAAAGTAGGAAGTTGCGGTAGAAAAAATATACAGCAACATGGAAAAAGGTCATCAGTCTCTGGATCAGTTAATTTCCTTGAAAAATAAGACAGCATTGATTACAGGTGCTGTAGGAGGAATAGGCAAAGCCACGGCTTTGCGATTGGGTGAGGCAGGCGCTTCACTGGTTTTGGTTGACAGGGATGAGCCGGGACTAAAAAAGCTGAGCGCAGTACTCTCGTCTCAGGGGATTAGTGCGAGTTATTTTGCAGTGGATCTGGAAAAGAAAGAAGAGATCGACAAATTGTGGACGCATGATGAATGCAGAAAAGCAAATATTCTGGTGAATAATGCCGGTATTTATCCCTTCAAAGATTTTACAGAACTGGATGAAGCTTATCTCACCAAAGTGATGAATGTAAATTTGTATTCAGTAATCTGGATGTGCCAGCATTTTGTGAGGGTGAATAAGAGGAGGAAGGGCGTGATAGTAAATATCGGGTCGATAGAAGCGATTATGCCATTTAAAAAAGATATGGCGCATTATGCTGTGAGCAAGGTGGGAGTGATTGCCCTTACCCGCGACCTGGCGCGGGATTTTGGTAGAAAAGGTATCAGAGTCAATGCGTTGATTCCCGGTGGTATTATCACATCCGGAACTAAGGGGGCTGCTAAACGGGCTATCATAGGCCTCGATTTCAAACTGATGGCCGACGGGTATAATTTTATGCAGCGCTTGCCTTCAGGGAGGCTTGGTGACCCTGATGAAGTAGCGCGGATGATCCTGGTATTGAGCAGTGACCTGTCAGCTTATGTGTATGGTGCACTGGTAACTGTGGATGGCGGCTTTCTTTCAGCCTGAGTAGAGGTTTGACGATTTCCCGTGTTGTTTTTTTATTTCATCCATTCCATTATTTCTTACCTTAACTGCATCTAAAAAAATGCTTATGAAAAAAATATGGGTGGTCGCAATCGCTCTTTCTTTATTAGGGATTGCAAGAGGACAAAATCAGCCTGCAAATAAACAAGTTACTCCGTCAATAGCAGAGAAGGTAAAGGACCTCAAAAAGTACGAGGGGTATTTTAATTTTTTTTGGGAAGAGTCGAGCGGAAAGATTTTTCTCGAAGTGGATAAGATAGGAACTGAATTTCTTTATCATGCTTCCCTTCCCGGAGGATTGGGATCTAATGATTTAGGTTTAGACAGGGGTCTGCAGGGATTCGACAAGGTGGTAAGATTTGAAAAAACAGGGGCCAGGATTTTTCTGGTACAGCCCAATTATTCTTTCAGAGCCCTAACTAATGATGCAAATGAGCGGAAGGCAGTTGAGGAGTCCTTCGCACAATCGATTCTTTGGGGTTTTTCAATAGCGGCAAACACCGGCGATCACTATCTGGTGGATGCTACTGATTTCATTATCCGGGATGTGATGGGTGTTTCAGGTAGCCTGCGTGCAGCGAAGCAGGGTAGCTTTGCTATGGACAAAAGCCGCTCTGCGCTGTATTTGCCTGACACTAAAAACTTCCCGCTAAATACCGAAATCGCTACCACCATCACCTTTGTAAACAATGATGGTAATACAGGGTCGCTGGTGCGTTCGGTCACTCCTTCTTCAGATGCAGTTACACTTCGTATGCATCAGTCCTTTGTACAACTGCCTGATGCCGGATACGAGCCGAGGGTATTTGATCCGCGTGCCGGTTATTTTGGAGTCTCCTATATGGACTATAGTACCCCTGTGTCAGAATCGATCTATAAATATTTTGCCAGCCGACACAGGTTAAAGAAAAAGAATCCGAATGCTGCCATTAGCGAACCTGTGAAGCCTATTGTTTATTATCTCGACAATGGCACTCCTGAACCCATACGAAGCGCACTCCTTGAAGGGGCATCCTGGTGGAACAAAGCATTTGAAGCCGCCGGTTATATCAATGCTTTTCAGGTGAAGGTGTTGCCTGATGGCGCTGACCCCATGGATATCCGATACAATATGATCAACTGGGTACACCGGTCCACCAGAGGATGGAGCTATGGAGCCTCTGTGGTGGATCCGCGCACAGGAGAAATTATTAAAGGCAATGTATCTCTGGGATCACTTCGTGTACGTCAGGATTATTTGATAGCTCAGGGCCTGCTTGCCCCTTTTGAAAATGGGCTGCCCAAAGATGATAAGATGATGAAGATGGCTCTGGCACGGTTGAGACAATTAGCAGCTCATGAATTAGGGCATACACTGGGCCTGCAACATAACTATATAGCCAGTGCCAATGGGGATGCCAGTGTAATGGATTACCCACCACCGGCAGTGAAACTGAATCAGAAGGGGGAGATCGTATTAGACAATGCTTACGGAGTGGGCGTAGGTGAGTGGGATAAGGTCGCCATTCTATGGGGTTACCAGGATTTCCCCAAGGGGGTGGATAAGGCAGCTGCATTGAATAGGATTCTCGACGATGCGCAGAAAAGAAATGTCCAGTTTCTTTCGGATAATGATGCGCGGCCGGCAGGGAGTATGCATCCACAAACCCATCTTTGGGATGTAGGTGTAAATGCGATTGATGAATTGAAGCAGGTGATGAAAGTGAGAGAAGCAGCGCTCGCAAAATTTGGTGAGAATAATATCCGCACAGGTACACCCATGGCCATGCTGGAAGATGTACTGGTACCCATATACCTGTTTCACCGTTATCAGTTAGAAGCAGCTACCAAGACGGTTGGGGGTATGTACTACACTTATACCCTGCGTGGTGACGGAAGAACTATCACCGCACCTGTAAGCAAGGCAGAGCAGGAACGCGCACTCGACGAGATCCTTAATTGTATGGATCCTTCGGTGTTAGTGATTCCTGACAGAATTGTAAAGTTGATACCTCCCAGGCCTTCAGGTTATAGATTTTCAAAGGAGTTATTTCCCAGGAATACAGGCAGAGCATTTGATGCGTTGACGCCTGCCGGATCAGCAGTAGATTTTCCGCTGTCATTTCTCTTCAATTCCGAAAGGCTGAACCGTATGGTGCAGTTTGAAGCAGAGAATGGCGGATTGGGAGTGGACGAAATGATGAATACACTCATAGACAAAACATGGAAAGCCCCAAGGCAGGATGGTATGAAGGGGCTTATTCAAATGCAGACTGAGCAAATCCTGTTGACCTATTTATTATCATCAGGCGTGAGCGACCGGAATACATTTATGGTAAAAGGTATTGCGATAAATACGGTGAATAATCTGAAGGCATTTATTGAGTCGAAGCTGAAAGAAAATATCAGCGAAAATTACAGATCGCACCTGGTGCTGGCTCTGGAACGAATGAAGGCCCCTGAAAAAGCAACACCTACCCTGCACGCCGAAATGCCACCCGGCGCACCAATAGGGTGGGATGAGGATTAAGAGTATCTCATTTAGCAGGAGATAATAACAGTCAGGGAATTATGTTTCCGGGTATAGCTATGCTCGGGATAATCCACCTGTCTGTTATGAAGGGCAATCTGTGATTATGGTACCGGATGACCTGGTTGCTTAGCGTCGTCCCTATGTTTTGTTAGTAAAATATATGTGTCTTTGTTCTATTCGGGCAGTGGGCGAATCAATATTTCCAATTGAAAGATGGTAAGTGAGGGGATTTATTGTTCTGTAATTAATTATTGCCACTCTATAATTTTCATGCTTATTTATTCTTCTTAAATCGCTACCTTGATGTCGACTTTCATAACTAAAGCTCAACCTTAAAAATCCTTTTATGAGAAATTATTTCATTTTGCTTTTTGTTTTTGCTTTTTTGGGAGTATCTGCTCAAAAAAGAAAACAGGCGCCTACACCACCCAAAGCCACTGTTTCCAATACCGATTCCACATTCTTTTCCAAACTTGAGTATCGGCTCATAGGCCCGTACCGGGGAGGCCGTAGTGCAGCAGTGGCGGGCAGCTACAAGGATAAGAATACATTTTATTTTGGTGGAGTAGGAGGAGGTGTCTTCAAAACGACTGATGGGGGCGATAGCTGGGTGAGCATAGCGGATAAGTATATTGGAGGTGGAATTGGGGCAATTGCAGTGGCACCAAGCGATGAAGAGATTATTTATGTAGGGGGAGGGCAGAATACAGTGCGGGGAAATGTAAGTGAAAGCATTGAAGGGATGTATCGTACTGATGACGGTGGAAAAACATGGAGAAACATTGGCCTGAAAGACGGCCGCCATATTATCCGTATCATCATTCATCCCAGGAATCCGGATATAGTCTGGGCAGCAGTAATGGGGCACCTCTTCGGGCCAAACGAAGAGCGCGGTGTGTACAAAACTGTAGATGGCGGCAAGACCTGGAAGCGTATGCTTTTTGTCAATAATCAGACAGCCTGCAGTGATCTGGTGATAGATCCGGGTAATCCTAATATCCTTTATGCCGGTATGTGGCGACTGATCCGGACTCCCTATTCGCTGGAGGGTGGTGGAGAAGGCAGTGGCCTATGGAAGAGCACAGATGGCGGTGAAACCTGGAAGAATATCTCGGCAAACAAAGGGCTACCCAGGGGTGTGTGGGGCATTGTAGGCGTGGCAGTGGCACCAAGTAATACAGATAAGATTTATTCTATAATCGAAAATCAGCACGGCGGATTGTTTGTCAGCAATGATGGCGGAGAAAACTGGTCATTAGCCTCGAACGACAATAACATCCGTCAGCGTGCCTGGTATTATACGAAAGTATATGTAGATCCTCAGAACGAGAATAAAGTGTATTGTCCGAATGTGGGCTTTATGAGGAGTACCGACGGTGGCCGTACATTTCAGAGTTTGAGAACACCTCATGGAGATCACCATGATCTTTGGATAGACCCGAAAGATGGAAACCGGATGATTGTGGCAGATGATGGCGGAGGGCAGGTGACATTTAACGGAGGCGCCAGCTGGAGTACTTATCTGAATCAGCCCACGGTAGAAACCTACCGGCTGAGCACCGACAATGCATTCCCGTATCACGTTTTGTTTGCCCAGCAGGATAATGGTGCGTTCAGAATTAAGAGCAGAACATCCGGTGTCGGAATTACAGAGTCTGATTTGGAAGGAGTGGCAGGAAGCGAGAGCGGATATATTGTGGCAGACCCTACCGATCCTGAGATTACGTATGGGGGCAATTATCAGGGCCTTTTGCAGCGGTTGGATTTGCGCACAGGTGAAAGCCGGATGATTAACATCTGGCCGATAGATAATATGGGAGCCGGAGCTGAAGCTGCTAAATACAGATTTCAGTGGAATTATCCTATCTTCTTTTCTCCGCATAATCCTAAACGTTTGTATGCAGCAGGAAATCATCTGTTTGTAACGGAGAACGAAGGCAGGTCGTGGGAAATGATTTCTCCTGACCTCACCACGGATGATAAAAGCAAACAGGGGTCGAGCGGTGGCCCTATCACACAGGATAATACCAGTGTGGAATATTATTGCACCATCTTTTATGCCACGGAAAGCTGGTTAGAGAAAGACCTTTTGTGGACAGGCAGTGATGATGGAGTGGTATCGATGAGCCGGGATGGAGGAAAGCATTGGGAAAATGTAACGCCTAAGGATGCGCCGAAATGGATGATGTGGAATTGTATTGATATAGACCCTTTTAATAAGGGAGGAGCTTATATCGTAGGCACCCGCTACAAACTGGATGATTTTAAATCGTATATCTATAAGACTGAAGACTATGGTAAGACGTGGAAACTAATAGTGAGTGGGATAGATCCCATGCACTTTGCGCGGACAGTCAGGGCAGATAGAAAGCGGCCGGGATTATTGTATTGTGGTACTGAGTACGGGATGTATATCTCTTTCAATGACGGAGCTTCCTGGAAGCCGTTCCAGCTAAATATGCCTGTGGTGTCAGTTGTGGACCTTGCAATTAAGAATAATGATCTTATTGTGGGTACGCAGGGAAGGAGTCTTTATATCCTGGATGACCTTACGGTGCTTCAGGAAAAGAAAGATGATATCCTGAATGAAAATCTCCATGTGTTTACGGTGAATCCTGCGTATCGGTTTGGAGGTGGCGGACGTTTTGGTGGTTTTGGGGGTGGTAGCCAGAAGAATGTGGGAAAGAATCCGTCAAACGGGGTTGTGTTTAATTATTTTCTGAAGAATGGGTCTGATAGTGCAAAGGTCGCTGTGACGATAATGGATAAGGACAGAAAAGTGATTAAGACCTTTACCAGTGGAGGGGGTAGACAGCCGGCCGGTGGCGCGCAACCGCAATTTGGAGGCTTCTCCGGGATGAGTGGTGCGAATGCACGCGTGTCAACAGATAAGGGGATGAATCAGTTTGTCTGGGACATGAACTACCCGCCTGCAGAGAGGGTAGATGGATTGATACTGTGGAATGGATTTATCGGGTCGCCCAAGGCAGCGCCAGGAAATTATTATGCAAGATTTAAGGCGGGCAGCGATTCCGTGGAAGTGCCTTTCACCATTTTGGCCAATCCTAATTATAAAACGACCCAGGCTGCGTATGATGAGCAATTCAACTTCCAGATAACATTGAGAGATAAGTCATCCGAGGTAATGAAAGCCATCAGGGATATCCGTGAATTGCGTCAACAGATGAATGACTTCAGTGCCCGCACCGGAAAAGGAATGCCACAGGAAATAAAAGATCAGATAAGTAAGATAAATAAAGAGATTACTGCCGTAGAAGAAGCGTTGCACCAGACTAAAGCCAAGAGTAGTCAGGATGTACTCAATTACCCAATCAGGCTGGATGACAAATTGTCGAGCATTTACAGGGTAGCGGCGTCCGGTGAAGCAGGGCTTCCCAGGCAGGCGAGAGACGCTTATAATGAACTCGTACCTCAGATTGATGCACAGCTGAATAAATTGAAGAAAGTATTGAGTGATGATGTAAAAGAGCTCAATAAGTTAATTCATGATAAGTCGATCCCGGTGATCAAATTGAAGGGTTAAGAAATAAATCCGGTTCACTGTTCCGGAGCCACAAGGTTCCGGAACAGTGCCGTTCCGGTTATCCTTTT
>JACFNA010000036.1 GCA_019455085.1 Chitinophagaceae bacterium | reverse complement strand
ACATTTCAAGGACAAATTATAAAGAGGTGGCAGGAAAAATTCCTATAGCAAAAAACGCTATGAAATTGTTAGACCTTGGTGGCTCACATGGATTATACAGTATTGAGCTTTGCAAACGAAATCCAAATTTAGAAGCTACTATAGTTGACTTACCTCCCGTTAAAAAATATGCAGACGAGTGTATTGCCCAACATAATGCAGGTAAAAATGTTTCTTTTCTCCCCGCAGATTTTATGAAAGACGAACTGCCAAAAAATATTGATATCATTCTTGCCTTTAACATTATTCATGGATTAAATCCATCAGAGAACGAAGCACTGGCTCAGAAAGTGTACAATTCGCTGAACTACGGGGGAATTTATGCCATACTGGATCAGATAAAAGGTATTGGAGGCAACTCGCAAATGTCCAAAGCGACCACCTCATATATGGCGCTGAATTTATTGCATCAGGCAGGTGGTAAAACTTATTCACGAGGCGAGGTGGACACTATCACTCAAAAAGCAGGATTTAAAAAAACAATTCTCAAAAAATTAAACGCCCCCGGATTTGGTGTAATTATTTGCACTAAATAAATCAGCAGTTTAAGAGTATTCTTACCTTCGTACAGCGTGGCAGCCAGCCATGTGTAAGATTAAAGCTTTCTGTCAGACCAGATCAGGCGCATAGTTCAACGGCAATTTTGAAATTGAGCCTGAATAAGACTATCGGCGATTGAGTTTCGATTACCCAACCGGATGGGAAACTACAAAACCTTAGAATACAATCTGACACCATCGGAATAAGTATTAAACCATAAGAATCATGTACCACACTCCATATTTTAAAGAAAAAGACAGGGAGACACTTCTAGGATTCATGGATGAAAATCCATTTGCATTTATGGCAGGCAGCTTCCTGTCCGGCATACCGGTGGCAACACAAATCCCGGTATTGCTTGAAGAAAGAGAAGGCACACTATATCTGCAAGGGCACATAATGCGCAATACGGACCATCATAATGCCTTTGTAGAAAATCCCAATGTACTCATGGTGTTTACCGGGCCTGACAGTTATGTGAGTGCTACCTGGTATAGCGACCCACAAGAGGCCTCTACATGGAATTATATGAGTGTCCACGTATCAGGCCGGATTAATTTTATGACAGATGAGCAACTCATAAACTTCATGCGAAAACTGACACTGAAATTTGAACAAGGCAATACTCAGTCATCCACAGTTTATGACAATCTGCCAGATAGTTACCTAAACAAGACGTTGCCTGCAATTATAGGATTCGAAATGAAGGCAGACAATATTCAGAATGTTTTCAAACTCAGCCAGAACCGTGACGAAAAGAGTTATCAAAATATAATCTCAAACCTTGAGCAGCAAGGCGGGCCTAGTGGTATGGTCGCCGCTGAAATGCGAAAAAGGCAATCGCGGCTATTCCCGGAAAGGGAAAAATAAATTAGAATGAGCGGAAAAGGCGATTTCATTTACCGGGTGATTTTGGCAGTACTTCTCTGGAAGGGAAATTACCCGGACTGACAACCCAAAAAGGCCGTTACAAACAACAATTCGGCTATATTAAATTGCAATTGAGGCAAAAAACTGCACTTTAGACCAACGAGTATTTTGCGCCTACATGAGCCTACCCCCCCTATTTGTCATGCTGAGCGAAGACGAAGCATGACAGTACTTAGCGCCTATATGAGCCTAAACCCCCTTGGACCCGGGTTTTAAATACATTACCCTGCCCTTGCGGGCAGGGCTATGAAAGCCTCACTCAACAGAAGCTTTAGCCTCATTTTGAATGACTTAACCGGGAAACAACAAAAAAATAATAAAGTATATTTGATAATTATATACTTTGGAAATTGATTGAATACGATTGCATTCATTGATACAGAGGTTGAACCTACGAGTGGGAAAGTTCTGGACATTGGAAGTGTCAGAGAAAACGGTTCCTCTTTCCATAAGAACTCCATATCAGCATTCGTTCAATTTCTAAATGGGACACAATTCGTCTGTGGGCACAATATATTTAATCACGACATTAAATATTTAGGTAAAGCACTCGATGATGCAGGAATAAAAACTACAAACATCATTGATACGTTGTTTCTTTCCCCGCTGCTCTTCCCTACAAAACCATATCATGCTTTACTAAAGGACGACAAACTGCAGTCGGATGACTTAAACAACCCTCTGAACGATTCAATCAAAGCAAGAGATCTGCTGAATGACGAAATTGCTGCTTTCAGGCAGACAGATGACACACTTAAGCAAATCTTTTATTTATTATTAAATGACAAAAAGGAAATCCATGCTTTCTTCCATTTTATCGATTACCACTGTCTGAATACAGATTTAGAAAGCCTAATTCGCGGAAAATTCAAAAATGAAATTTGTGAAAACGCTGACCTTACCTTAATAATTTCAGAGAAACCAGTTGAATTAGCTTATTGCTTAACACTGATTAACTCTTTCGTTCAACATAAGAAGATACATTCCATAACACCACCCTGGGTTTTAAGAACCTATCCGGAAGTAGAACGAATCATGACTCTGTTAAGAAACAAGCCCTGCATAAGTGGCTGCAATTATTGCAACAGTGCTTTAGATGCACGCAAGGGCCTCAAAAGATTTTTTGGTTATAATTCGTACAGAAATTACGGTGGGGAACCCTTACAGGAAAGGGCTGTCCGGGCGGCAATTGAAAACAAATCACTCCTTGCCATATTTCCTACAGGTGGTGGAAAATCAATCACCTTTCAGGTCCCGGCCCTAATAAACGCGGAAACATCAAACGCTCTGACGGTAGTGATTTCACCACTCCAATCGCTAATGAAAGATCAGGTCGACAACCTCGAAAAAGCTGGAATAACCGAAGCTGTGACCATAAATGGTTTGCTAGACCCAATAGAAAGAGCGAAATCCTTCGAACGAGTTGAAGATGGTTCAGCTTCAATCCTCTACATCTCACCAGAATCATTACGCCAAAAAACAATTGAACGCCTAGTCTTAGGAAGGAAAATTGCGCGCTTTGTTATCGACGAAGCACACTGTTTTTCATCATGGGGACAGGACTTTAGAGTAGATTATCTATACATCGGAGATTTCATAAAGTCTATTCAGGAAAAGAAAAATCTGGAAGATAGCATACCCGTTTCATGCTTTACAGCAACGGCAAAACCAAAAGTAATCGAAGATATCCGGGCATATTTCAGAGAAAAACTTTCGCTCGATCTTGAATTGTTCACTTCAAAAGCATCCCGAACAAACCTTCATTATAGAGTTTTACAGAAAGTGAATGAAGAGGAAAAATATCAAACTACCCGAGAATTAATTGAAGAGAAACAATGCCCTACCATAATTTACGTTTCAAGAACCAGAACCGCATACAATCTTGCAACAAGACTCGTCGAAGATGGATTTGCAGCAAAGCCCTATCACGGTAAGATGGACAAAAAGGAGAAATCCCAAAATCAGGACTCCTTCGTCAACGGAGAAACACAAATAATGGTTGCAACTTCTGCTTTTGGGATGGGGGTCGACAAGAAAGATATCGGAATGGTCATACACTACGAAATCTCCGACTCATTGGAGAACTATATCCAAGAAGCAGGACGAGCAGGACGGGACGAAACAATCACCGCAGATTGTTTTGTTTTGTTTAATGAGGAAGATTTAAGCAAGCACTTTATTTTGCTGAACCAGACAAAGATTTCAATTAAAGAAATTCAACAAGTTTGGAGGGCAATCAAGGAAATCACCAAATTCCGCTCATCCGTTTCAAATTCTGCTCTCGAGATTGCACGGAAAGCCGGCTGGGACGACAACGTAGTTGAAATTGAAACACGTGTAACAACAGCCATTGCCGCCCTCGAAGATGCAGGGTATCTGAAGCGGGGCCAAAATATGCCCCGAGTATTTGCAAACAGTATCCTCTCAAAAAATGCCCGGGAAGCTATTGACAAAATCAATGCTTCAGAAAGGTTTACAGCTAGCCAAAAAGAAAAAGCAGCCAGAATCATCCGAAAACTTTTCTCAAGTAAAAGCAGAAAACAATCTACCGACGAGTCAGCTGAGTCACGAATTGATTACATAAGTGACCATTTAGGAATTGTAAAAGAAGATGTTATAAACATCATTAATCTATTGCGCGAGGAAAATATTTTGGCCGATTCAAAGGATTTAACCGCTTTCATCAAATATGGAGAAAATGTAAATCGCTCACTTAAAATCCTTGACACCTTCAGCAGGGTTGAAAACTTTTTACTTCCATATATTGAAGAACAGGAAAAGGTATTTCACATAAAAGAACTGAATGACCAGGCAGAGGAACAAGGGCTTTTTGATATTAGCACAAACAAGGTTAAAACTATTATTAATTTTTGGGCAATCAAAAATTGGATAAAACGACAACGTGTAGCATCCCAAAATCATTTTGCCGTTCTTTCGCTTTATCCAACAGAAATACTAAGAAGCAAACTGGAAAAACGCCATGCTTTAGCAAAATTCATCCTTGAGTTACTCTATAAAAGAATTAAACAAACTGATGCTAAAGGGCCACTACAAGAAGAAATCTTAGTTGAATTTTCAGTTCTTGGATTAAAAACAGCTTACGAGGCAAGCGCTGGTATGTTTAAAGTAAACATCAGCCTTGACGATATTGAAGACGCTTTATTTTATTTATCAAGAATTGAAGCAATAAAGATTGAAGGCGGTTTCCTTGTAGTGTATAACCGGCTTACCATTGAACGAACAGAGCAGAACAACAAGAAACAATATACCAAAGACGATTACCATAAATTGCATCAATTCTACGAGAGCAGGGTTCAGCAAATTCATATTGTCGGTGAATATGCCACCAAAATGATTAGCGATTACAAAAGTGCGCTGCAATTTGTTGAGGATTATTTTCAGTTAAACTATTCCTCTTTTCTAAACAAGTATTTTAAAGGTAGCAGACAAAATGAAATCAAGCGTAACATAACACCAGCTAAGTTCAATCAACTTTTTGGAGAACTCTCTCCAACTCAGCTAAAAATCATTAATGACAACAATACGCAACACATTGTAGTCGCTGCAGGTCCCGGAAGTGGAAAAACAAGAGTTTTAGTGCATAAACTAGCTTCCCTGCTTTTAATGGAAGACGTAAAACATGAGCAGTTACTAATGATAACTTTCTCAAGAGCAGCGGCAACTGAATTCAAAAAACGCTTACTTAAGCTCATTGGAAATGCAGCTAACTTCATTGAGATAAAAACTTTTCATTCTTACTGCTTTGACTTATTGGGAAAAGTGGGCAGTTTGGAAAAATCTGACAATATTATAAAAGAGACTATCGAAAAAATTAATAATAAAGAGGTCGAAGTAAGCCGAATAACGAAAACTGTTCTGGTTATCGACGAAGCACAGGATATGGACAGGGATGAATTTAGACTCATCAGTGCTTTAATGGGACATAACGAAGAAATGCGGGTAATTGCTGTGGGCGATGATGATCAAAATATTTATGAGTTCAGAGGGGCAAGCTCAAAATACCTTGAACAATTCATTAATGAGAAAAATGCGGCTAAATATGAATTAGTAGAGAACTATAGAAGCAAAAGCAACCTTGTGGATTTTTCAAATCAATTCGTAAAACGAATTACACACAGGTTAAAGCAAACACCAATCATCGCAATCCAAAATGACAATGGGCAAATGAAAGTTGTACGTTACAAAAGCGGAAATCTTATCAACCCTTTTGTAGAAGACATCCTTTCTACTGATATTTCAGGAACTACTGCTGTATTAACAAAGACCAATGAAGAAGCATTACAGATCACAGGGCTACTATTAAAAAATAATATTCAGGCAAAACTAATTCAGTCAAATGATGGTTTCAATCTATACAATCTAAACGAAGTCCGATTCTTTTTAAACCATTTGAACTTAGCTGATGATGTCTATACAATTGGTGACGAAATATGGCTAAGGGCAAAACGCGAAGTGGTGAACAAATACAGGCACAGCACTAAACTGGAAATTTTAGGAAATATTATTAAAGAATTTGAAGCATCCAATCCAAAAAGAAAATATAAATCTGATTTGGAAGTTTTTATCCGGGAATCTAAACTTGAAGATTTCTATACCAATAACGGCGAGACAATCTTTGTATCAACTATCCACAAAGCCAAAGGAAGAGAATTTGATAATGTTTTTCTACTTCTCGAAAACTTTAATGCTGCAACAGACGAGGCCAAACGACTTTTATATGTGGCAATGACAAGAGCAAAGAAAAACCTGATAATTCATCTAAACTCTAACTTACTGGACAACCTCACAGCAAGTAACTTAGTAAGGATCGATAATAAGGAAACGTTTTTGCAACCTAACGGATTAGTAATGCAACCATCACTAAGAGATGTCTGGCTTGATTACTTTATAGCACGACAAAATTTAGTGTCTCAACTTAAAAGTGGGGACACCCTAAATGTAAAGGGAGAGGGGTGTTTTGATGCTAAGGGGAACCCTGTATTAAGATTTTCCAAACAGTTCGCTGAACAAATTGAAAATATGAAGGCGAAAAACTATGAACTGAAAAGTGCCAGAGTAAACTTTATAGTTTATTGGAAAAAAGAAGACTCAGAACAAGAAACGAAAATCATTTTGCCGGAACTCTATTTCGAAAGAATTGCGGACTCGCCCCAGAATAACCCAATTTAAAAAAAGACAAAAGTCTTAATTTTAAAATCGCAAAGCGTGTGAATTGGTCAATTCAACCCATTCCTGCCTGCTAAGCCCCCATGGTATCGGGCGCAGGTAAATTCATAAACCAACCATTGAACCCGTATGCTAAGCACAAAATTCACTTTTACGAAAAGGCAAGCTGCACCTCGAATCAAATCCATTGTAACTTTCTTTGTACTCTCATTGAGTATTGTGTTGCTATCATTGCTGAGTGTGCAGGCAAATGCGCAGACAGATGAGGCAAAATTGGAGAGGGCGCTTTATAATCTGCCCAATGTCACCTTCCAGAAAATATCTGCACCCAAAGATCCTTATCTGAAATACAGCTTAATGATTAAGCAGCCCCTTGACCACCAGCATCCTGAAAACGGCTTCTTTTATCAATATGCCATCCTGCAGCACAGAGGTTTTTCTAACAGCACAATTATGAATACAAACGGGTATTGGATAGACACACGCATAACTGAACTGACTCCTATGTTCGACGCCAATGAATTGAGCATAGAGTACCGCTTCTTTGGGAAATCAATCCCCGATACCATTCCATGGAAGTATCTTACAATAGAACAGGCTACAGCAGACCTTCATTACATAAATACACTATTCAGAGAAATCTATAAAGGAAAATGGATCAGCACCGGAATCAGCAAGGGAGGGGAAACTACTATTTATTACAAATACTATTATCCTGGGGATGTGGACCTGGCAATCCCTTATGTAGCCCCTCTCGACAATGCACTCGAGGACAAAAGGATATACCACTTCTTTGATACTGTTGGTACTGCAGACTGTCGTAATAAACTATTACAATTTCAGGTCTTTTTGCTGCAACACGAAAAAGAAGCGGTGGAAAAGTTGAAATGGTATTCAGTCGGAAAAAATATTCACTTTAATTATACAGGAAGTATCGGCAAATCTTTTGAGTACAGCGTACTCGAATACCCCTTCTCCTTCTGGCAATACCATGGCAACTGCGACAGCATTCCCACCAACAAGGATTTGGACAGTTACCTTACATCTCTTCTGAAGATATCCGACATTGAATCTTTCTCTGATGAAGGTATAGAAAGATTCACTGCACATTATTACCAGGCGGCTACCCAAAGCGGCTACTATGGATACAACATTGCTCCTTTGAAAAAATACCTGCGCCACTTTTCTGAAAACCCATCAGCTATCTTCCCTCCCAAAAATATTGCGCTGCCACAATACGATCCGGGTCTGAACGAAAGTGTTTCCAACTGGCTGGACGAAAAAGGAAATGACATCATTTACATTTATGGTTCATTAGATACCTGGACGGCAGCCGGCATCATTGTCTCGGATAAAGTAAACTCCAAAAGATTCATTGTACCAAACGGTACGCACGCTACCGCCCGTGTCAGGAATATGCCACCTGAAATGCAGCAGCAGTTTGCTCAAAAAGTAAAGGAAATTACGGGAGAGCAGATTCAAATTAATAATAGGTTTTGATTAGTGCAAAGTCATTGAATTATCCGGCTATTTTCAAAAAAACTCAATTGATTTAAACGATTTAATGATGCCTCCAGCTAACAGGCTGGGGAAACCTAAAGGAGAATTAAATGAATATCGCAGCACTAGAATAAATAAGCAATGGTAGATTATTTTTAGGTGGTGCCAATCAATCGCGTTTGAAATTTCATCATTGGCTATCATCAATATGAAAAAACATGAACAGATTAAGAAATACATAGCCGGGTGAGATTTTGCTAGAAGAACTTTTGAATCCTCCTGGCATCCCGCCATACAGACTTTCAAAATAAATTGCAGTTCCCCAAACCAGAAAACCTCAATCCCTTAAAGGTGACAGACGGATATCGGAGGATACAGCAGCCAGGCCAGGTGCCTGTTTTGGAAATTCTGCTAAGTTTTGGTCAGGGCTCAGGGATGATTTTGACATTGAAAATGAAATGCCTGAAAACAAAGGGAGAGTTAGAATGGATAATTAAAATACCGGCGCAATACAGAGGCTAATAAAAATATTGGCAAGCGAGTGATAGGCAGATCTTGTTAATCAACGGCACTAATGCACACGATGGTAATTATTTCTAATGCCCTGGATAAGAATTACTCCATCAACAATTTGTATTCCAAAAGAATATAGTCCGCTTACTTTGGAGCAAAGTGGCTCCTCCCACTTGTACACCAATATCCCCTCAGGTAGAGAAAATCCTCTCCGCCAAAGTTGATGCAGGGCTTCGTCCTTCATTGCGTTGGTCCAGAATTCATTTTCGGAACTTCATCGGCCAGGGCATTGCCATCAGCAGTTCCAACAACCGCCGGACAATAATGATATTAAACGAAAGCCTCTCCATCACATTTAACATTAAAACATTTGTTTCCTAAATACGATACTTCTATCTTTGTCTGATCATAAGGATTTCAATGGACGAGTACAAATTTCGGGTACAGTTTTTAGAGGAATCAAAAAACTTTCTGGATAAACTCGACGAAAAAACGAGAGATAAAATAATCTTTAATATCTGGAAATCACGCAGCACGAATGATAAAGAACTTTTCAAGAAACTACAAGACGAAATTTGGGAGTTCAGAACAAAATTTAATAAAACTTACTACAGGCTTTTTGCATTTTGAGATAAAACCGACAAAGCCGATACAGTTGTAATCTCAACTCACGGATTGATTAAGAAAACAGATAAAATTCCAGTGAGTGAAATCGACAGAGCAGAAAGATTAAGAGAAAAATACTTTAGCGACAAAAACAAGAAGAAATGAAAACATATAGTTTAGAAGATTTGACCGACAAATACATCGGGAAGAAAGGAACAAAAAAACGTGATGCGTTTGAAAATGAACTTCGACTTGATTTGTTAGGACAAGCTATCAAACAAGCAAGGCAGGAACGCAACTTGACGCAAGAAGAATTGGGCGAACTCGTGGGAGTGAAGAAGGCACAAATTTCTAAGATAGAAAACAGCACTACAGATGCCAGGTTTACAACTATTCTGAAAGTATTTGAAGCATTGGGAGCAAAAGTGAATTTTAATGTAGAACTAAATAAAAAGAAATTAGCGATTTGATAAACATACCAAACACAAATCACAGGTATTTATGAAAGGCGGACTGATAGCTAACCAGATCTTCATCAATAATTGGGAGATTGTTTACCAAAACATTTAGAAACGGAACTCGTAGCGCTCTCGCTAATTCTTGCCAAAAACTTGTTTTTGCAAGATGGAAGAAGTTTCAGCCCCTTTGTAAACCCTCCGGATAAATAACAGACCAACCTGGTTACCGGCCTTTCCCCTAGATTTTCTATGCACCCACAACAGACACCTGTCCGCATTCATCATTAGCCAATAAGGTAATTTTTCCACCCACACACCCCGATATGCAAAATCCCTTCCCTTTGCATCTCTCAAAAGACTAATTTCGAAGAAATCACAAAGACCACAAGGAAGGAAGCTATGGACATTGACCACACCACCCTCGAAGATTTATCAGTATTTCATCCTGAGGAGAATCTTTCCTTGTTCGACAAGTTCGATCGCACGCGCACTACCGGAGGCAGGGAGGCCTTACGCAAACTCTTTACTACACCGCTTAATTCTATTGCTGAAATCAGAGAAACACAGCAGGTGCTGAAAGCTATCGCACTCCATGAAGCACAATGGCCCGGAAAAATCAGTAACGGATCTGTTATGATGATCCACAAATTTTTCGAAACCGCAGTGGATGCAATCCCCGGATACCCTTCGGCTACCGAAGCCTATATGTACAAACTGCTGCACGGGCCCGACTATGGACTTGTGAAGTTTTCTGCAGGGCACGCATTCGACTTCCTTTCGGGAATGAAGCAAATTACCGACATCTTCTCAGGAGCGGATTGTCCCGGCCTGCTATCTGATCTGATTAAAAGGGTGAGAGACATTATAAATAAGCCCCAACTGGAGGAAGTATGGCGTTACGAGAAAGCAGAGGATCTCTCCATTGCCAGGATGCTTGCCTTCGCTTCTTACGTACGCTATCACTTCAAGAACCTTCTCTACGAACTTATAGATACCTACAGCCTCCTCGATGCCTGGTATGGCATGGCCATGGCTGTAAAAGATAACGGGCTTGTATATCCGGAGTTTGTCGAATCTGACTCTCCGCTCCTGCAACTCAGCAATCTCTTTCATCCGTTACTCGCACATCCCGTACCTTATGACGTAGAACTTAATGAAAACAAGAACTTTATCTTCCTCACCGGTGCGAATATGGCGGGCAAAAGCACCTTCATTAAATCGGTGGGTGTGGCAATTTACCTCGCCCATCTGGGGATGGGAGTACCTGCCTCGTCCATGCGGCTGTCTCTTTTCGACGGGCTACTCACCAATATCAATGTCAAAGACAACATCGTCAAAGGAGAGAGTTATTTTTACAGCGAAGTCTCCCGTGTAAAAAATACCGTACTCAAGGTGACGGACGGGCGCAAATGGATGGTACTGATCGACGAACTCTTTAAAGGCACTAATATCCAGGATGCCATGAAATGTAGTACGGAAGTAATAAACGGCCTTGTGCGCGTAAAGGATTCATTCTTTATCCTGAGCACACACCTCTACGAAATCAGTGACGATCTGAAGCAACATCCAAACATAGATTTCCAATACTTCGAAACAGAAGTAAAGGGAGACAAGTTAGAATTCAGCTATCACCTGAAACCGGGTGTCAGCAACGACCGGCTGGGATACTTCATTCTAAAGAGCGAAAAGGTGATCGACCTTCTTGAAAAAATTTAATCCCCGCCATCCTTCTTCTTCGCTTTTTTATACACCAGCAATCTCAGTGCATTAAATACTACCAGAATTGTAGAGCCTTCGTGACCGATAACGGCAGGGCCTATCTTGGCCAGTCCTGAAATCGTCATTGGCACAAGGAAGATGACCATTCCCATGCTTATGACGAGATTTTGTTTGATAATTGTTTTCGCTTTCTTACTAAGGCCAATGGCAAATGGCAGGTTGTTTAGCTGGTCGGCCATCAGTGCAATATCAGCTGTTTCCAAAGCTACGTCGCTTCCTGCAGCGCCCATTGCAACACCTACAGTGCTCTTCGCCATAGCAGGCGCATCGTTTACCCCGTCGCCTACCATTGCTATTTTTCCATTTTCGCGATGCAGCCTTTCAATAGCAGCTACTTTTTGCTCGGGCAAAAGATTCCCAATCACCTCATCTATACCCACTTCTTTTCCTACCGCTCTGGCCACCCTTTCATTATCACCTGTGAGCATCACCATTTTTTCAATACCCAATTTCTTCAGAGCTGCAATAGTCTCTTTGGCCTCTTTTCTGGCGAGATCGCGCAGCGCTACAATTCCGGCAAATCTGTTCTCTTTCTGCACGAGCATGGTTGTATTTCCTTCCGTTTCCAACTGTGCTACCTGAGCAATTATATCTTCGGGAATAGTATCATTCTTTTCTGTAAAAAGTTCTCTATTGCCGATATAAACCGTCACGCCACTTTGAAGGGTTGCCTTCAGCCCACGCCCCTGAATTCCTTCGGAAGTAACTGCCGGAGCTACATCCCTTCCCAGCCTTTCCACCCCGCCTCTTACAATTGCTTTAGCCAACGGATGATCACTCATTTTTTCCACCGCTATCACTATTTCAAGAAGTTCCTGCTCTTCAAATCCATTCAGCGGCACTACGGCTGTAAGGGTAGGCTTGCCTTCTGTCAGCGTGCCTGTCTTGTCAAAGGCAATAGCCTTCACTGAAGCCAGATCCTCAAGCGGCTTTCCTCCTTTGAACAATACCCCTCCCAAAGCTGCACGCGCCACACCACTCAATACGGCGCTGGGCGTGGATATCGCCAATGCACACGGGCTTGCTGCCACCAACACCGCCATTGCACGATAAAAACTATCCCTGAATGGCTCATCAACCACCACAAAGGCAAACTGCAACAGCACTACCAGAATCAGGACAGCGGGTACATAATATTTCTCAATCCTCGCCGTAAAGTGCTGCGTAGGCGATTTCTGGGTCTGAGCCTCATTCACCAGTTTGATCAATCTGGAAATGGTACTGTCTGCAGCAAGTTTGGTCACCATAACTTCCAGCGCCCGGTCACCGTTGATGGTACCTGCAAACACTCGGTACTTTTCATCCATCTGTGCTGCTTCGTCTATGCTGATATTCTTGTCGGGCAGGGGCTCTTTGTCAGCAGGGATACTTTCTCCGGTAATAGGAGCCTGATTTACCGGGCCACTACCACTTACCACTACCCCATCGGCGGCTATCTTTGCATTTGGGCGGATCACAATAATATTACCCGGCATAAGGCTTTCAATTTTCACCTTCCGGATATCATCTCCCACTTTCAACAAAGCCTCTTTCGGTGCCAAACCTGATAAAGCTGCAATAGACTTGCGCGCCTTCGACATGGCATAATGTTCGAGCGAATGGCCAAGGCTGAATAAAAACAGTAATAGCGCCCCTTCTGACCAATGCCCAAGCACAGCCGCACCGACAGCAGCGACTAACATCAGAAAGTCTATCTCGAACTTTCCCTTCAGGATATCTTCTACCGCTTCCTTTGTAGTATAAAAGCCTCCGAAGAAATAAGCAATTATGTACAATGAAATCGGTATATAAGCAGGCAATCCTTTCACAAATGAAAGCCCGAAGCCAAGCGCCAGAAAAGCACCACATATAATGGCAAAAATCAGTTCCGTCTTTTCACCAAATATGCCTCCATGATGGTGATCGTGACAGGAGGAACCATGGGACTGGCATCCCGGGACGGCTTCTTTGTCTGCATGAAAGTCTTCTATCCTGATTATTGTCAATCCTTTCTTATTAACAAAGCTCAGAATAGCTTCTTTTGTAATCTGTGTTTTATTAAACTCCAGTTGAATAAATCCGGTTCCGGATACTGACACACTCTGGATACCACTCAGGCCTCTCAATTCAGATTCGACAGTGCTGGCATGCCTGGGATGGCGCACACCATCCACCTCCAACAACAGGTGCCCATATTTCTCGGTCACTATCGCACCTTCCCTCCGTGCCATATCTTCCACATCGGTGATGGAGATTTCAGAAGGATTGTAATGAAAACAAATAGCCGCCTTCTTAACTCCCTCTGCCGGCACAATATGCACCTTATCAATTCCGCGCTTGGTGGCAAACCTGCCCACAATGCGGGTAACACACTCATCCCGCTCGTCGGGAATCTCGGGCAACAGAATATCCAGGCTGATTCTCGTCTTTTCCATATAGGATAGTAAAAGTAAGTGAAGGTCGTCAGAATCCCTCAATACAAAGAACGATTCTTTCGAGGAAATTTGATATAATTTCGTTTGCAGTGTGCAGGGCATGATCAGATGAAACCAAAGGGGGGGGTGAAGTACGTCACTTTTTTCCTTAAGCAATGGAAATACAAATGGGAGCAACTATAAGAGAAAATGTTTTTAGAACAATCGGGCAACACCTCAATGAGGAGGAGTGTGATGCCTTTAACAAACTCACATTTGAAAAATCATTCGGAAGAAAAACAATTATTGCAGAAGAAGGGAGCACTTGCAGATATACCTATTTCATCACCGAAGGTTCGGCATACTCTTATTATATCAACGAAAACGGAGATAAAAGCGTCATCCAATTCGCATTGGAAGGATACTGGATTACTGATCAATACAGTTTCTTCTCAGGCCGTAAAGGCATCTTCATGATTGAGACACTTGAAGATTGCAAAATGCTGGTGCTGAGTAAGGACCACATGAATACGCTTTGCGCGCAAAGCCACCGGATAGAGCACTTCTTCCGGATCCTGATCCAGAATGCCTTCGTGGCGCTTCAATACCGGCTTACCAAAACCAACAGTGAAACTGCAGAAAACAGATACCTTGAATTCTCCAGGCTTTATCCGCATTTCCTTAACCGCATTCCACAATACCTGATTGCTTCCTACCTTGGCATTCGTCCGCAGTCACTCAGCAGAATCCGCAAAGAGCTTTCAGAAAAATAATCGCTCTATATTTATTCACCTATGTGAACGGAATCCTCCGGCTTTCAGTGGAAATTTGCACTATCAAATTATTCACTAAAAATAAATAAACGAATTAAGCAATGAGTACTAAGTCCACATGGGTAATAGACCCTTCGCACAGCGAAATTTTATTCAGGGTAAAACACCTGATGATTACTAACGTAAAAGGAGAATTCAGAAAGTTTGATGGCAGGATTATCAGCACCGGAGATAACTTTCATAATGCAAACGTAGAACTGCAAATCGACGCAGCATCGATCTTCACTAACAACAGCGACAGAGATGCACACCTGAGCAGTGCAGATTTCTTTGATGTGGCCAACCATCCTCAGATTACCTTCAGAGGCACCGCGCTGACTCAGCTTGATGAAGACAATTACCAACTGAAAGGAATGCTGGGCATGAAAGGTATAGAGAAGGAAGTGGTGCTGGATGTAGAGTTCGGCGGACTCATGAAAGATCCTTACGGAAACGAAAAAGCAGGATTCTCAGTGTCAGGTAAGTTTAACAGAAAAGACTGGGGTCTTAACTGGAATGCAGCATTGGAAACCGGTGGTGTAATGGTGAGCGAAGAAGTACGTATGAACGGTGAAGTTCAGTTCGTAAAGCAGGTAGCAGAAATGGCTATGGCATAAGATTGGTTTTGAGTTAATGTTATACATAAGAGGCTGTCCGAAAGGATGGCCTTTTGTGATTGTATTATATTCATGAATTATGAATTGTGTTTAGGATAAAAACTTTTCTCTATAAATACCTTTGTGCGAATTAACTTAATTCATTTCTTCCTGCCATTTTGTGTTTCCTTTGAATATTGTTTTATGTCAGCGAGTGACAGACTGATTGATTCGGACATGAAATTCTCCGCCAGCGCTCCTGCCTATTTTGTACCTTTCCGGCTCCAAAACCAACACAATGAAAAATCTTCTCAGGTGGATTCCGGCAGTATTTGCCCTCTGTTTCCTTCACCAGTTTTCAGCAGCTCAAACCATTGAAGAAAAATTTGAAGCTATGCTCAGGGAGCAGCCAACCGTGGGCATCTCCGTAGCCGCAGTAAAAGATGGTCGAATCGTTTATCTGCACTCCTTTGGTTTTAAAGATCTGGAAACGAAAACACCCCTATCCAATGACGATATCTTCCGGATAGCTTCTATTTCCAAATCGTTTACTTCCACCGGGATCATGCAACTGGTAGAGAAGAAAAAGTTAAGCCTGGATGATGATGTGAGCAAACTGGCAGGATGCACCATCCGCAACCCGAAATTCCCTGACAAGGTAATTACACTTCGCATGCTATTATCTCATACATCGAGCATCAACGACAGCCAGGGATATTTTGATATGATTGCGATTAACCCGGACAAGAATCCTGACTGGGCTAAATGCTACAACAACTATGAACCCGGCACTAATTATCAATACTGCAACTACAATTACAATATTGCAGGCACTATCCTGGAACGGGTATCCGGAGAAAGGTTTGACCATTACATTACGAAGCACATACTAAGCCCTCTTGGTATTTACGGAGGTTTTAATGTGAATGATCTGGACGCTTCCCGGTTTGCCCACATTTACAGTTATAATAAAGACTCCGCAGCATTCATCCTGTCTCCTGCGGCTTATGCGCCCCGAAAAGAAGAAATTTCAAATTATGTAATGGGGGAATCCACTCCGGTTTTCTCCCCCGCCGGAGGTATGAAGATATCTGCAGGCGGTCTGGCTCAGTACATGATAATGCACATGAAAGGCGGCAAACAAAGCGGAGTACGAATTATCACCCGGAAAAGTGAAAAGGAAATAAGGAAGCCACTCTCTGAAAAAGAGCATTATGGACTGGGATTACTCACCAATCCTGACCTCATCCCCGGAGAAAATATGGTAGGCCATACAGGTGGGGCTTATGGGCTTACCAGTCTGATGTTTTTCAATCCTGACAAGAGATTTGGATTTGTTACCATTTCCAACGGAAATGATCCCTTTTATTCTGCAGGAAAAAAAGCCATAAAGATTATGTATGAGGAGTTTATAAAGAAATAACCCATTGCTGAATCAGCGCACCATACTACCCTTTTTTAAGGTTTCAGGCATCCGGCCCGCTAAAAATTTCAAAAATGAGGCAACAATTGGTTTAAAATAAAAAATACCCTTATCTTTGCACTCCAAAAAAATAAAGGAGTAAATTTTTTATGCTGATTATTGACTCAAAAGATTGCGAAAACATCGACAAGGCTTTAAAAAAGTACAAGAAGAAATTCGAGAAAAGCCGTACACTGCTGGAACTTCGTAACCGTCAGGCTTTTACCAAGCCTTCAGTGCGTCGCCGTGAGCAGGTGCAGAAAGCAATCTACAAGCAACAAATCGCCAGCGGTAAGATAGAATTATAAGGCTACCCTGCTTAAAGATATTCAGAACCGATAGCTTAACTTTACAGCTACCGGTTTTTTTATGCCCCAGCCTGACTACATAACCCAGTTTTGTGACTACCTCGCTTCCGAAAAGAGATTTTCTATCCATACTGTAAGTAATTATCACAGAGACCTGACAGACTTCAGGGATTTCATGGCTACTACATATAACCTGCCTCCCGAAAATGCACGGCCTCCACTCATCCGCTCCTGGCTGGCATCACTCAAAGAAAGAGATATGGAAGCCACATCGATAAACCGGAAAATTTCAGCTCTGAAATCATTTTATAAGTTTCTTCTCAAGCGGCAACTCATCCTTAAGAATCCTTCAGCCGGGATTGTGTCGCTCAAGCAGAAGAAAAGGCTACCTTCTTTTGTGGAGGAGACACAGATAATGCCCGTGCTCGACAGGAGCCACTTCCCGGATGGAATAGAAGGCAGTACGCGATTCCTGGCAATCACTCTTCTCTACATTACCGGGGTAAGGGTGAGTGAACTCACCGGAATAAAAGAACAGGATATAGACTATGCATCAGCTATTATCCGGATTATAGGTAAAGGAAATAAGCAGCGCAACGTACCACTGACTCCCCAAACCATTCTTCAGATCAGAAGCTATATCGCCGAAAAGAGGAAGGAATTTGAAAACCAGACTGCTTTCCTGCTGGTAAATAAGAAAGGGAACCCACTCACCCGGGGCATGGTATATAATATAGTAAAGCAGGAACTAAGCACGGTCACTACCCTGAAAAAGAAGAGCCCACACGTATTGCGCCACAGTTTTGCCACCCATTTGAGCAATCACGGGGCAGGAATCAATGAAATAAAGGAACTGCTTGGCCACGCCAGCCTGGCCTCCACACAGGTCTATACCCACACAGCTATTGCCCGCCTGAAGGAAATCTATCAAAAAGCCCATCCAAAAGGATAAGCACCGGTTTAAAATAAACTCCCTTTGTAAAATCGAAAGGATACTGTAACTTCAATCTCCGATTCCCGCAAGGGAATTTTTGTTCTTTAAATATTTTTTCACTTCTTAAATTTCATGCAGGTATGAACGTAGATATCCAGACACATCGGTTCGATGCTGACTCAAAGTTGATAGCTTTTATAGAAAAGAAAGTAGAAAAATTAAACCAGTTTCACGACCGAATTATCCGTGTAGAAGTCTATTTGAGGTTAGATAACGTAGTACATAAAATTAAAGACAAAATAGCTGAAATAAAGGTATATATCCCAAGACATCATTTTTTTGTTAAACACTCTTCAAAGTCTTTTGAAGAAAGTTTTGATGTGGTATTAGATTCTGTAATCAACCAAATGAAAAGGAAAAAAGAAAAAACAAGCGCTGTTTCCTGAATCTGGAGCACGACTCCTGAGGTGCAAGGAATTCTGATTTCACTTTTTTAATTTCGTCCCAATGGTTACTTCCCGGCAAAAGAGCCGGAAACTATATCATTATGCCTGCCAAAAAGAAAAAAGCACTAAGGAAATACATTTCTGAGGACGAAGACCTGCGTACCTGGATAAAGAATTTTTCCAGAGAACTGAAGACCCCTTCCGGAGGTAATGTGATTCATTACCCGGAATCTTTCGCCAAAGGATACGCAAAAGTAGTGGAGATACAGGACGGGCTTTCATTCAGAATGGTGGACTACAAACTGAATGCTGACTTCTCCTACGAACGACACCCTGCAAAAGACTTTCACCTGATCATCTACTTCTATGTATATCAAAACTGTGAAAGGCTGGGAATGTACCTCAATAAAAAGCCGATAATAGAAACTGAAAACTGCGATTTCAGCGGCCTCATGCTGACCCATAGCAGGACCACACAGTCTTTGTTTACATCCAAGGGCACCACCGTGCGTAGGCTTACTATTCAGGTTTCTGAAGAATGGCTGAAGAAAAACCTTGTAGAATCTGAAAAGATTACACTCAGCCTAATCAAACAACAGGATCTTTTCCAGTCCATCATTCGTCCCAAATATCGCAGGTTGCTCGGTGAACTCTTTCTTCAGCGCAACTACTCCGCCGTGCCTGACCTTTACCTTTCCACCAGAGTGATGTATTTGCTGGATTTATTTCTTGAGGATGTAATGAGCAACGGCCTTAAGGGCACCACGCTGCCCAGATCAGCACGTGAAATGCAAAGCCTGCTCTATATCGAAGAATACCTGATTCACCACTATCAGGATCAGTTCCCCAGTATCGAAACCCTTTCAAAAATGGCACTGATGAGCCCTACCAAACTCAAACAATCTTTCAAGAACGCCTTTGGCACCAGCCTCTTCAACTTCTTTCAAAAAAACAGGATGCACCAGGCAAAGAGCATGTTGCAAGCCAATATCCACTCTGTTACAGAGGTTGGCAAAATCCTTGGTTATCAGAACCTGAGCAACTTTTCTACTGCTTTCAAAAAAGAGTTTGGAGTACTTCCAAAGGATGCAGCTGAACTTACCTGACTCCCTGTTTTTCTGTCGTTTTAAGCAAATTAAACTGTATAAAATGTCTTATACAAGTATTTCTATACCTTTTCTAAGGGGACATTTTTGTCTTATACAGATAAATTTGTGACTGAAAAAACTGATTCAAAAGCACAAGCTATCCTTTGAAATTCTACCTAAAAGCTCTCGGTCAGCAAGAAAAAGTCTAAGATTCTAAGTCCAAATGACCACCAGATTTAAAAAGCTCCCTTTTGGGAGTTTTTTTATTTTTAGTCTGTATATTGTTACCCCTCCCCACCTTGCAGAAGGTTTAGAAAATTATGTGGTATCCTCCTATTCAGGAGGCTGCACCAGATAACCCATTTTTCTTCCATCCAGCGCAGCTTTATTTTTTTGATTTTTGCCTGCTAATCCCGTCCCTCATTCTCTGCAAAAAATATTCATTGAGAAAGAATAAAAGGACCTGTCAATCCTCTAAAACCCGTACCCATACTGAAGAAGAAGAAATTGCTAAAGAAATACTTCCAGCCAAAACCCTGCAGGTTATCCGTTATTATCTTATCTAACGGAAAGTCTTAATTATTCACAGCAGGCCGGTAAACGAGAGATTTATTTTTTTTTAGGTCAAAAAGTATATTTTTGTGCCCATTAACTAAATTTAACTATCATGTCGGACATTGCAACAAAAGTTAAAAAAATTATTGTTGACAAGTTAGGAGTTGACGAGGCTGAAGTGACTCCTGAAGCTTCATTTACTAACGATCTGGGAGCAGACAGCCTTGATACCGTGGAACTGATAATGGAATTTGAAAAAGAATTCAACATTTCTATCCCGGATGAACAAGCTGAAACCATTACTACTGTAGGTCAGGCTGTTACCTACCTTGAGGAACATGCCAAGTAACATTCATCCTAAACTTCGCAGGCAAGCTTATGCAATTAAAATGAGTTGTGATAACCGGACTGGGGGCTATAACGCCCCTGGGGCATACTGTATCTGAATACTTCGAAGGGCTTAAAAACGGAGTTTCAGGTGCTGCGCCCATTACCCAGTTCGACTGCTCTAAATTCAAGACAAGGTTTGCCTGTGAAGTAAAAAACTTTGAACCTACTAACTACTTTGACAGAAAGGAAGCCCGAAAACTTGACCGTTTTTCTCAGTTTGCCCTGGTGGCAAGCGACGAAGCCGTAAAGGATGCGGGGATTACAGACGACAACATCGATCACGATCGTGTGGGTGTCATTCTGGCTAGTGGCATAGGAGGTATTCACACTTTTCAGGACGATGTTATGGAGTTTGCCCGTGGGGATGGCACCCCCCGGTTTAATCCTTTCTTTATTCCAAAGATGATTTTGGATATAGCCGCAGGGCAGATTTCAATGAAATATGGTTTTCGCGGGCCAAATTTCGCTGTAGTAAGCGCCTGTGCCAGTAGCACCAATGCTATTATAGATGCATTTGACAATATAAGGCTCGGCAAAGCAGATATTATCGTTACCGGTGGTAGTGAGGCAGTTATAAGCGAGGCAGGAGTGGGTGGATTTAACGCTATGAAGGCACTCAGCGAACGCAATGATGACCCCGCTACAGCAAGCCGCCCGTTTGACAAAGATCGCGATGGGTT
>JACFNA010000317.1 GCA_019455085.1 Chitinophagaceae bacterium | reverse complement strand
ACAAGGATTCTTGTTCTAAACTCTCAAAAGAAACCACCATATCCGGATTCCCCAACTGTTCCTTTTGATTCACTATTTTAAGCTCGGCAGTTTTAATCTTTTCATCTTTTTCAGCGGCATTTGCAGCGTCACTTACATCAAGTCCTGCGAATGTGTGGTCTGCACTAGGTTTGGCGTGAGAGATAGCTATAAGCATTACATTAAAATCCCACATTGGTGTTTGAAAACCTTTAGTACCAAGACGGGTCACCACATTCCAGGTCTCATTCTTCAGAAGCCTTTCTCTAAATTTTTTATAAGAAGTAAGAAATAACCAATTTTGCGGAATAACGCTACAAGAAATACCACTAGTAGTATTTGTCTTTAGCATCTTCTGTAAAAAAACGGTAGCTAAATCTCCTTTTGCTTCACTATAATTTTTTTCAATAAAATCTGCCATAGCCGTATCCTGCTTACCACGGCTGAGGTATGGCACATTGGTAATCTGCAGGGTATATTTTTTGCTTAATAATTGACCGGCCTTGGCTATACCTGCCGCTATCACCCCGCGCTCCACTTCGTCTGTGTCTTCTTCAATTTCCAATGCTTTTTTCAATACCGGTTGCAGTTCTTTAAAACTGGCAGTTTCCAGGTCTGCTTTAATAGTAGTAGGGTCCAACAAACTGCCCAATTCCGGCGCCAACTGAAAATGATTAAACAATTGACGCATGCCATTCTCCATCCGGTAGCGTGTATTTGGATCTTTCTCTTTAGCAACTAATTTTATCCAATCTTCCACTTTCCCTTTTGGGGCGATGCCACTACAGGCCAAATTCATTTCGGGCAACGCCTTATAATGTCCGCAAAACTTCCAGGCAGCCAGCGCCAGGTTAAAGGCCGCTATCTGGGTACAGCGTGGGTCAAGTTCCAATCCATGCAGGTTTTCGGCAATCACTTTATCGGCTACTTCTTCTTTGCTCAACCCTTCCTCATGCATCCGCAACTTTGCAAAAACCGGGAACAAAGCAGCCAGAAAATGCCCTGAACCCATGCAAGGATCCATAGCGGTGACTTCAGCCGTTTTTTCGGGCCAGCCTTCAAAAGCAGCTCCAAAAGTAGCTCCGCCATCCTGGCGGAGGTAATCAATATCACTCCGGCTGGAAGCCTGAGCTACTGTAACTCCATCATCCTGACGGAGACTTTCTGAATTACTCCGACTGGAAGCCTGAGCTACTGTAACTCCGTCATCCTGACGGAGACTTTCTGAATTACTCCGACTGGAATTCGGAGCTACTTTAGATACGTGCCCTCTTATATATTCTCTAAACTTCTCCAAGGAAGCCTCACTCCGTACCAAATGATCAAAAGATTCTTTTTGCCAGAAAGTGCCTTGCCTACCCGTAGCCTTGTTTATTTCATTAGCTGTAAATGATTTCCAGGAGTGAAGTATTTCCGATAGTTGGTTTTCTCCTAAAGGCTCTACCAATACATGCACGTGATTGGCAGCTACCACAAACTCGTCCAGTTTATATCGCTGACCATCAAAATGACGTATTGCCTCCTCCATCATTCTCTTTATTTCGGGCTTTGCCAATAAACATTCACCATATCCGGCATCTAAATACGCCTGTACTTTAGCAGGAAACCTGCTATAATATTCCTTCTTTTGTTCCGGCGAAAGCGGCTCTGGATTATGCCTCTTCCAGGCATCCCGTTCTTCCTGCCACGCTTTCAATTTTTCCTGAGGCATGGAATCAGCGGTACGAAAAGTTACAAAGTATAATTTATGTTCCTGCCGCCAGTGAGGAAGATTGCCTTTGATGTGTTCAACTTCTTCAAACGGATTAAAATAGTTCCACCATTCGGAGGTATTGCTCTGGTTGGAAGATGTGGTCACAGTAACTCCGTCATCCTGACGGAGGTTTTTTGAATCACTCCGACTGGAAGTCGGAGCTACTTTAGTCGGAGCCACTTTGGTTGGAGCTACTCTCAGGTATTCAAACTTTACAGGAGAGTTCTCTTGTGGATTGCGGCTTACCCACCATGCGCCTAAGGTGTTGTCTATCAGAAAATGTACCATATAGGGCTCGGTGAAAAGCTGGGTAACAGCAGGTAGTTTAGCACCGTCTATTTTATCACCACTGGCATTGATGGCAGCCTTAGCTTCGCTCTGCCAAAACTGATATACCCACCCCAGCGCATCATCTGCGATAAAAATATTGTCGTCAATACCATCAATAA
>JACFNA010000316.1 GCA_019455085.1 Chitinophagaceae bacterium | reverse complement strand
CGGATGGGGTATGTTCGCTCTTGATGTTGTTGGAGTGTAAGCGATGAATGGCAGTAGAATAAAAGGTGGGCTATTACCGGCAAAGATCTTCTTTAGTGGGAGTAATCAGCAGATACAGAGCGATATTTCTGCTACTACAACTATAAGCCTTCCCAATAGCCAAATAGATACAAGCTCAGGTATTCTGGGTGATTGGGAGACTAAGTTCGGTTTTTTTATTGAGCTGTATCCAGATTATAGTATAGATGGTGCATGCATTTTTCATTTCAAACTCTATTCTACTGTTGATCCAACCGTTGTTGCTAAAGCAGGTACTATAGGAAGTCAAGTAATACAATATTACTTATATCTACTTATAGATGGACAGAATAATGACGATGTATTGATGCAGTATGGAAGCATCGGCTCTGATAGTAGGGAATGGGAAATCGGGGGAAAGATGATATCAGGGGTATTTAGAGTAATGGAACCTGAGAAATGGGAAATAGTATCAGATTCTGCAAGTAAACGCATATGGAAGTATATAGGTAGTGGACTTGGTTCTATTAAAATTTCTGCTTGTGATGGGATGAAGCACAAAATCACGTTAGTATCACACGAGATTCATATTTATACAGACGTACATAATCAATACTTACAAACGAAATTGTATGATTATTATGTTTCCAGTAATACAATAGAAATTGAGTGTCCCCCAAACTGTTCTTTTGTTGTATCTGCTTCTGTTTGGCCATGTCGTGGTGCAAATCAAAGTAAATTACCCCTAGAATCTCCCGTAGCATTGTGCTGCGACTATTGCTTTACCTTGCAATATCAAAATGGCGATGAAGCATGTATTGGTGGCTGGAGATTCCGAAACAGTGGAAAAAAAGGAGGGATGCTCGCGCAAGGTAGACACCCCGATGGCAGCGTAAAATTGAATCCTGCCTTGCCCAGTGGTATTCTTATCTGTATTCGAAAATTTGGTACATTTATTGACGAAATGGAACTATACGATCGCTGTGGAAATCTCGTTAAAGTGCAGCCTTTTGAGTTATACTGTCCAGAAGACACCATAATAATGCATGACAATCAGTAATCATGAATATTCTGAAGATTTTACCTTGACTCTTTCGGCATTCATTCTAAGCCTGCTAATTTTGTGCATCAGCATAGTGTCGTCCTATGCTGATGGGTGGGCGAGAATATCTCTTCCCGAACAATATCAATACAGCCGGATACAGTCTATTGCGGTTCGGTCACCAGATTCGATAATGGTAATGGCTTTTCTCCCAGAGGATTCAGCTTCGTGTATTTTGTTAACATCTGATGCCGGTGTGTCATGGACCTGTACTAATACATGCTGGTGTGGAGGATATCTGAATTGGGCGCGCCAGGTTCGCCATGTTTCCGGAGATAATTATGTGTACTATCATCCTATTGGCGGCTGTATGTACACTACGAATAGTGGAAACGAATGGATACACTCTGATGGACCGGATGACGACTGTATTCATGAAGGGGTTCATAATCCTGCTTCTTATTCTCTTACCAAGTACGGGCAGTTGTGGCGAATTGTAGATTGCGAGGTTCGAGGAGGAGGATCTATCCAGCTTAGCACAGACTATGGTCGTTCGTGGGAGGAGGTAAATCAAGTAAGCTACATACCCGATGAGATACCTAATGAAAGCCTGATCTCTATGCTGGACGAACAAAGGGGATTGGCAGCTGTGAGCGTTGCTGGCATTGGTAACACCGGATTTAAGTCATATGGAATTCTTAGCACTACCAACGGATGGAAGGACTACCAGGTAGTTGATACTATTCAATTCGGTAATATCTATCAACTGTTAATCGTTAACGATTCTAATGCTCTTCTCTATGTATTGGGTCCTCCTAATACAGCCACAAAGTCGTATTTAACAACCTCATTTGGTACAGACTGGAGACCAATAAACGAATATCATCTCATCGAAGGGGATTCATTGTCGCGCATTTTGCAGTATGAATGCCTGCAAGACTCACTGTGCATTGGTGTTGGCACAAATGGTATAATCCTTCAATCATTGGATGCCGGGGCTTCATGGTATCAACTTATCTCACCAACACAATTTAAATTGAACGATGTTGCGATTATGAACAAACAAACGGTATATATTGTCGGTGATAGCGGAACCATATACTACACAACTACCGGTGGTGTTTCAGATGTCAATGAAGCTACAACCCACGACAACCCAA
>JACFNA010000315.1 GCA_019455085.1 Chitinophagaceae bacterium | reverse complement strand
AAATTAATGGAATAATGTGTGGAATATTTGGATTAATAGTTAAACCCGGAGCGGGCGTTCCGGTGCGAAAGATTAAGAAAACACTGGTGAATATTGCTGTACTGAGCGAATCACGTGGTAAGGATTCTTCAGGCATAGCCATTCGAAAGTCAATTTCTGAAAGAATTGACGTGATCAAAGGCGACATACCAATCAGGTCACTGGTACGGAGTAGAATATTTAGAAAAGAAGTAGATGAAAGCCTGATGAATATTGGAAAAGGAGGAGGTTTCGCTGCTTTAGGGCATGCACGCCTGGTGACCAATGGCTCGCAACTCAATGAGGTAAACAATCAACCTGTACTGAAGGATGAGATAGTTCTTGTTCATAATGGCATCATTGTAAATGCAGATGAGCTTTGGGCGCGGCATACTGATATACACAGGGCTTACAGGATTGATACAGAAATAATCCCGGCACTGCTTCGAAAAGAACTGCATACAACCCATGACCTGACAGGCGCACTCAACCGGGTTTTCAACCAACTGGAGGGTACATGGTCCGTGGCTATGATGTTTCAGGATCTGGATCAGTTTGTACTGGCTACCAACACCGGTTCGCTTTATTATATTACTGATAGCAAAGGCTTTATTGTATTTGCTTCGGAGGGGTATTTTCTTGAACGCCTGAAGCATGATGCTTCTTTTGCTGAAAGGGGTGGGAATGCAAAAGTACATCAGTTGCCGGCCAACAAGGGAATGATCATTCATTTGTCGGAGTGTGGGCTGAAGTTTTTCGATACTACTGCTCAAAAGGAGGCGGTTCCATTAATGCCGGTTAGCCTGTACAGGCTTAAAATGCATTCTCTTGAAAACAACAAAAACAGGCGGGAAGTGGTGATTGATCCATCGGTTTTTATAAACCGTGCAAAGGAGTCTCACCTCTATAAAATGCTGGAATATAATGCCGACGCCATCAGTAAGCTCAGGCGATGTACCCGTTGCCTGCTGCCTGAAACTTTCCCGTATATTGATTTTGACCATTTGGGTGTTTGCAATTATTGCAATCACTATAAGCCACAACCCGCGATCCAGCCCATAGAAAAGCTAAAATCGTTGGTTGAACCATATCGTAGCAAGGATGGTCGCCCGGATTGTATTGTGCCTTTCAGTGGCGGCCGCGACAGTACTTATTCATTACATATTGTAAAAAGAGAATTAGGGATGAACACCATAGAGTTTACTTACGATTGGGGCATGGTTACAGACCTGGCCCGGAGGAATATTGCACGTGTTTGCGGTAAGTTGGGTGTGGAGAATATTATTGTTTCCGCTGATATTCATTGGAAGCGGGAAAATATTCGTAAAAATGTCAAAGCCTGGCTCAAATCTCCTTCTTTGGGTATGATCCCCTTATTTATGGCGGGTGACAAGTTTTTCTTCTATTATACCAATCAGGTAAAGAAACAAACCGGCATCGACCTCAATATCTGGGGAATCAACAATCTTGAAAATACGGAGTTCAAGGTAGGATTTGCCGGATTGAAACCACAGTTCGATAAAAAGAGGATTTATTCGCTTTCCATCGCCAATCAGCTGAAACTGTTCGGTTATGTGGGAGGGAATATCCTCCGCAGTCCCGGCTACCTGAACCAAAGTGTATTCGACAGCCTTGGCTCCTTTGCCTCAAGGTATATTTCTCCCAAAAAGGATTACTATCATTTGTTCGATTATTACCGTTGGGATGAAAACGAGATCAACGACCTGATTCAGCATGAGTACAAGTGGGAAACGGCCATTGACACCAAATCCACCTGGCGCATAGGGGATGGTACTGCCAGTTTTTATAATTACATTTACTATACCGTGGCTGGTTTTTCCGAGAATGATACTTTCAGAAGTAACCAGATACGGGAAGGCATGCTCACCCGGGAACAGGCTATGGCCTTGATAGAGGAAGACAACCGGCCCCGTTATGAAACCCTGCGCTGGTATCTGGAGATTATTGGGCTTGATTTTGCTGAAGTAGTAAGAACTGTTAATGCGATTCCTAAGCTGTATCCCTTATAGCTTAAGAGAGAACCGTGGTTTTGGTTATTCTTAAACCGGGATTTTGCAGTAGCTCCTCAAGCTACTGCAAAGTGTGCTGCTTTTGCGGGCGGCATCCCGGTAACCCCGACATAGAAAGGCTTAGCGAGAATACCTCATTCGAGCCTTAGCCTTTCTTCGTCGTTTTGCAGTTTAC
>JACFNA010000035.1 GCA_019455085.1 Chitinophagaceae bacterium | reverse complement strand
CCAGTGCTTCGCAGGGTCAGCAAAAACCGGCTCAAATTTTTTCAGAATTTCTTCCGTCTCCTTCTGATCTGCGGGCAACGGTACATAATAGGCAGTATGTGGCGCAAAACAAAAGCTCATCCCAACCAGTTCGGCTTCATTCGGATCGAGCCCTGTAGTTTCGGTATCAAAAGCGATCTCCCTGTGCTTTTTCAGTTCGGCTACCAAATCATGGATTAATGAATCACTATCTGCAAGAATATATTCATGTGGCGTATTATGGATATTTTTCTCAGCTACCAGTCCTCCTTCTGTGAGTGCCACCGGATTTTTTTCAATCTGTGCTTCCTCTGTAGGCACATTACCAAATAAATCAGGCTGCACTACTTTCTTTCCCCCTTCAAAAACGCTGTATTCTTCTCCAAGCACCCTTTTGCCCAGGGTCTTGAATTCCAGCCTCGTGAAGATATCTTTAAGCTTCTCCTTATCAGGACTCTCCACTCTGAAATCTTTCTCATGAAATGTACAGGGTGCATCCACCAGAATGGTGGCCAGTTTCTTACTCATAACCGCAAGGTCCTTGCCCTCCTGCACTTTTTTTCCCAATGCTCCTTTGATCTGGTCTGCGTTTTCAAGCACTTTTTCTAACGAACCGTATTCACTCAATAACTTCGCTGCAGTCTTCTCCCCCACTCCCGGAATCCCCGGAATATTATCGCTGGCATCGCCCATCAGGCCCAGAATATCGATCACCTGACTGACATTGGTAATCCCCCATCTGTCGCACACTTCTTTCTCACCGAGAATCTCTACACTCCCTCCCTGATACCCGGGTTTATAAATAAGTATATTCTCTGATACCAGTTGGCCGAAGTCTTTGTCGGGTGTCACCATATATACAGTATATCCCTTCTGTTCGGCCTGTTTGGCTAATGTACCTATAATATCATCCGCTTCATAACCATCATACTCAATCGTAGGGATATTAAACCCCCTGATGATTTCCTTGATATCAGGAATTGCAGTGATTATATCTTCCGGAACCTCCTGTCGTTGCGCCTTATACCCTTCAAACTCAATATGCCTTTCAGTAGGAGCCGCAGTATCAAATGCCACCGCAATATGCGTAGGCTTTTCCTTATTTATCAAATCCAAAAGCGTGTTAGTAAATCCAAACTGTGCATTGGTATTCTTTCCCTGTGTAGTCAGAATAGGCTTCCTTATCAGCGAATAATACGCGCGATAAATCAATGCCATCGCATCCAGCAAAAACAATTTCTTCTCCATCCTACAAATATACCGATGATTTCAGGCATCCTATATTTTGTCATAACCGACTGTAATACTGTTTATTGGCAAAAAGCCAGGACGCTAAGCAGACCGAAATCGGATAGAACGCGCCCGGAGGAATCCAATGTGCGCCACTCTGGAAATTCAGTCTCCATAAGCGTTTGGCATCATTTTGGATTGTCCTGAATTATGGGTTTAATGGTTTTTCAAAGAATGAAAGTCCTGTTAAAGCCAAAATCTTAGGAGAAACCCGGATAATTTGTTTATTGATTGAACCCAAGGAATTGAAGCTGCCTTTTCAGGTGGCTTCTTTTGTTCTCTGCTTTTTTACCTGGTTTGTTGTATATCTGATATCAGAAAGTATTCATGCGCTCTTCGCCGCACTTAATTGCTTGTTCGCCCCTCGCGGACAGTTATCTTTTTCTTTTTAGCATTCTTCTTTTCATATTCTATCACTTCCTGAGGCTTTATCTTTTTCATTGGTTCATCCTTTACAAACTCTGCTGTTTTAGACTGAGGTATCAGATGGCCACGGTCATATTTTTCAGTTCTGATGATTCTTCCCGTCTCGGGATCATAGTAAGTCCATTCTCCGTCTTTCACACTATAGGGTTCAGCCTTTACTATTTTGTAACTGATAATCTCGCCATTACTTTCTCCGTAGATAGGAATCGTATCATAAGGCACTGCCGGGTCGTAGGCTTTCCAGTTTTCTTCTCTGATCAGTTCTCCAAATGCATTAAAATATTTGGATTGGCCCGACTTGTCTCCCCTGAAATAATTTTCCAAGGCAATGAAGTCGCCACTTAAGGTATATTTCCGCCAGGTACCTTCTTTTTTATCATCAGCAAAATAACCTTCCTCTTCGTAACCGGGTTCACCGCGAAGCGGATCTACGTGCACCACCCATGGCCCCTGTTTCAGCCCCCTGTTATCTACCCTGTTCAGCGTATCTCCGTTAGGTGATATCTTGAAACTCTTGTACTGCGCAGAAACACCCGTCAGCAGGAAAAGAAAGAAACACGTACTGAGCATTCTGAGATACATAGGCTTCTGAATTAAAGTATCAGTAAAATTAGGGATAAAATGCTCCCCTGGTTCTTAATGTAACGTCAAAACATACTCAGGGATTGCGATTTACCAAAAATGATTAAAATCATTCTAAAACAAGATACAACGCACTCTGTTTCCGGCGTTTTATGAGTAACTTACAAACGACTAAAAATCATGAAGCCATGAAAGTAAATTTGAAATGTCTGAGGTTCTCACCCAAAGAACACCTCAAAGAATTTGTAACTGAAAAGGTGAGCAAATTAGAGCGCTTTGATGATAAAATCATCAGTGCAGAAGTAACCCTGTCTATTCAGGACGGAAAACATGTGGATAATAAGGCATGCGATATCAGGCTGGTAGTTCCCGGCAATGATCTTATCGTAAAAAAGGCTGCAACTTCCTTTGAGGCTGCTATTCTTGATAACGTGGAGACACTTCAAAATCTATTGAACAGAAAAAGAGAAAAGGCTGTTCACTAACTATACCAGAAACAGATTGCGCCCGCCAATGTGCGGGCTTTTTTTTGCGGAGGAAAATGGCATCGCTATTTCAGCCGTAAATCTGCTATTACAGGATAGTGGTCTGAGTAATTTGCACGAATCACACGGCATTGCTCCACCTCAAAATCCTTTGACGGCAATATATAATCTATCCGCAACGTAGGAGAGATAAACCGAAAGGTGCGTCCAATGAAGGTGCCCTTACTGATAAAGGCATCATTAAGATTTTTCCGTACGGTAAAATAGGTACGCGAGTTGGGCACATCATTAAAATCACCACACACAATCACAGCCTCTGCAGTCGACTCCACCTCACGATTGATGGCCTCTGCCTGGCTTCGTCTGTTAATGAATCCGGCTCTTAATTTTGACAATACTACTTTACTTCCATTCACCTCTCTCCCCCTTGATTCCTTCATCTTGTCGAGATTCTGATAATCATCCTGCTCAAACCTGACAGATTCCAGATGTACTGCAAATACCCTGACCTGCCTGCCATTTACACCCACCATTACTGAAGCCACCGGATTTATATTAATGCCCGTTGCCACCTCCACACTTTTCCCGTCAGCTACAGGAAACTTTGAAAAGACTGCAATGCCCGCGTAATATTGCCGGTCATGAATGCCATCATTCAGAAAATAATAATACCGGTATCCCATTGCCTTTAAGGCTTCTATATTAGAAGTATATTTTTTCGGGTTCACCCCTTCAAAGAATTCCTCCAGGCAAAGAATGTCTGCATCGTACTTTCTGATCAGATTCATCATTTCCGGCTGTGCATAATCATCGAGCTCCCTTTCTCCTGGAAACTTTATCTGGTTCCAGTTGTGCACATTCCACTGCATCACCCGCAGAGTGCCCTGTTGCTTCTCCATCACAAACTTCTTCGGCATATTAAAGGCAATAGCGGCCCCAATCTGCTGATACCCCAGCAATAACACTATCAGGCATATCCATGCCCTGCGCGACCACAATACTGTCCAGAACAGTGTGACAGCAACCATTCCGGCCAGAAGAAACGGAAATCCCAATGCCAGGACCGATACCATCCAATACTTATCATTGTCGATATATGGAACCGTAAGTGATGCCAAATAGAGCAGGCTCATTGCAATCGTCCCCAAATCTGCAATCCTGAGAAAGATGAAGCTAAATACTTTTTTCATTGTCCGGAAGGAGGCGAAATTTAAGCCCTTAATTTCAAAAGGAACACAAAATTTTTTATCTCAGGCAGACTGCACTCAAAAAGTACCATTGTAACCAGGTAAAGCTATTGGAGCAGATGCAACCTTGTAGCTAATGCAATCAGTGTGGCTACATTGTGGGTATTGGTCTTCCGGAAGATATTCTTACGATGAGTGGAGACGGTAAATTCGCTGATAAAAAGTTCTGCGGCAATTTCCTTGTTAGTAAGGCCTTTACAAATAAGCCTGATCACATCTATCTCCCTCTCGGATAAAGTAAGTTCCTCGGCCTCGGCCTGCCGGTCTCTGACAGACTGCAACTCTTCGATCAATTCATCCGAAAAATAAAGTCCTCCTTCATTTACTTTAAAAATAGCCGCCAACAACTCCGACTTATTCACGGATTTCGGAAGGAAACCCTTAATGTCTGCACGTTCTACCAAATCATAAATTGTCCTGGCATCATTATTCATTGAGAGAATAATAATCTTTACTTCAGGATACTTTTCGTGCAGCATAAGAGAAGTCTCATAACCGCCTATCTCTGGCATAACCAGGTCAATTAATGCAATATCTACCTCCGTACCATTCAATTCTTCCAACATCGAAAAGCCACTTGTATTTTCCAATACCACTTTAAGCCGCTCCTCATTTTCGAGCAAAAGTTTCAGCCCATCAATTACTATTTGATGGTCGTCCAGAATCGCAATCCTTACTGGTGTAGTACTCATACGTCATTTGCTTTATTCATCATAACGGAATCTCAAAATCCAGGCTGGTACCCGCTCCGGGTGTACTCACCATCTTATAGCGCCCTTTGAGAAATTTAATTCTGGCTTCAATGTTACTTAACCCTATCCCCTTTTTGCCGTCAGTGGTCGCTGTATCGAATCCTTTTCCATTATCGCGTACCACGCCACTTAAATATTCTTTGTCCACGTTCAGCAGAATATCCACCCTCGAGGCTTCAGCATGCCTGATTACATTTTGAATACACTCCTGCAACACCCGATAAACCACCAGCTGAATATCCGTATTCACATGCTGTAGCAGGCCATTCACTTCCAGATTTACCCTCAGCCTGTTATTGCTGATTTTTTCAATTAACTCCTTCAACGCATTCACCAATCCTTTACGCATCACATTATTGGTAACCAGTTCGTGCGACACACTTCGCATTTCTAATATTGAATCATCCACCAGTTGAAGGGTGTTATCATAAATTTTCGCCAGCTTAGGGTCGTCGGGCAGGTAATCCATTGCAGCCTGCAGATTCATCTTGGCAGCACTTAACAATTGCCCAAGCCCATCGTGCAGATGCTGACTCATACGGGCGCGTTCGTTTTCCTCTGCACCGATTACTGCTTTTGCTGCCTTATCCTGTTCTTCTAACAGCGCCTCCTGAAAACGTGCTTTTTCGCGTATTTTTTGCCTGTTATAATACAGCAGGCCCAGTGCAAGCAGCAACACTACCCCGCCTGCCCCAAAAAGTAACTGGCGATTTCGTTCTCTTATTTTTAACGACTTATTCTTATCACTCAGCGCCAACACTTCAATCTCCTGTTCATTGTTCTTTATCCTGAGCTCATTGTTAGCCAGCAATGCTTCCTGGTTTTTGATCTTCAGATCCTGATTGCCCAATTGCAAATTCTTCTTGTCCAGTTCCAGTTCATTATTACGCAATGCCAACTGATTTGCTGCAAGAATCTGTTTTTGTAACTCATTCCGGCTGTGCAACAGCTTTATCTGTTCTTCTTTCTTCTCAGTTTCATACTTTATCTGAAGTTCATTAATCTGGTTACGTATATCCACACCATTTATGGAATCTCCGAGCTTCTCGTATTCATCCAGCACTTCTTTCCCATACGCATCCTGCTGCCTGTCCATGGCATACAACATTCTCAATTTTAGAATTTCCTTCAGTTCACTACTATATCCATAGGTTCTTGCTAATGCTTCGATAGATTCAATCTTGGAGTTAAACTCATTATAGCGCTTCAGGTTCAGGTACGATTGTGCCACATTGATTCCTGCACTTATCTTCCCCTGATTGCGATGAAGGGCGCTTACAATTTCTTCAGCTTTCAGGTAATACGACAAGGCTTCTTCTTCATTGCTATCAGCTATGGCAGCAAGCGTACCCATGTTCTCATACGCATTCACAAGCCCCGCTTTGAAATCGTATTTCTCCATTATGGGTATGGCCTTCCCGAAGGTGGCTTTGCTGATATCATATTTCCCCTGTGATCGATACACAGACCCTTTCACAAGATATACCGTACCTAATGACTTCTCATTACGCTGTTCCAGATAAATCTTTTCTGCTGAACTCAGATACCTGAGTGCATCTTCGTACTGTTCCAGGTTTTTAAACATGATACCCAGATTGAAGGAAGTAGATGCAATCCCTCCCCTGTCATTTAACGCCTCACGAATATTCAACGCCTCCAAAGCAATTGGGATGGCTGCTTTAAAATTTCCCTTAATACCATACAGATTAGCCTTGTTAGAAAGCGAAAGAGCTGCATCCTTCTTTCTGCCAATCTTCTGATAAATACGGATTGCCTCATCATAATCCGCAAGGGCCCCTTTATCATCTTCTGTTTCAGACTTCACATTGGCGCGGTTGTTATAAAAATCAGCCAGTTCCAACTCCATCTTCCCCCTTTGGGCGATAGCAAGCCCCTCGTCTATTTCAGCAAGTGCCTTATGTGGATTAGAAAAATTCAGGTATAGTATCCCTCTGTTTTTATGATAGAAGGTTTTTGCAACTGTAGTATGCGGATAGTATTCCTTTTTCCAAATCAGTAAATACTTTTCGGCATTTACCGAGTCGTACTCAACAAGTTCAGAGATGATGTCCTCTAAAAGCGTCTGTTTCTCCTTTACAGAGATACTACTGTTATGATTCAGCAAATTAATCAGGCTGTCCGTCCGGCTCTTATTCTGTGCAAGGCAGAAGTTACCCGATGTCAGGAAAAATAATAATATACAAGCAATAGACAGTCGCACTCAAAGGCCGATTTAGGCTACATAATATTCATGGCAATATATTCCAGTTTTCACACATTCTGACAATACGCAATTGTAAACTTTATGGTTTAATAATCAGAAATCTTCTATCGTCCAATCTCCGAACGGAGGTAAGGATTACATCCACCTCATAAAAAGACAGGCCGCCCCCACGAACGGCCCGTCATAAAAACCACCAGTTAAAATTTAAATCCTTCTATGGTACTGCCACTCCTGTAATACACTATACGCTCTAGTTCATCGAGCTTATAATCCGGATCCTTTTTATCACCAAGTAACATGTCTGAAATTCTTTTGCCATCTGCTTTACTGATAATAGTGATTCCGGCATCCTTCCCGGAATTTCCTCCAAACTTTGCCAGCATGGCTACAAAGCCATTTGCCTGTTTGGTCGCACTAAATCGTTTTGAGATGCTCTTGAATCCTTCAATCCCGGCAGAGAACCCACTACTAGCTAAATTGTTCGCATTTTTTATACTTGCATCCAGTGACGGGCTGGTGCTCCCATAGTAACCCTTCGCAAAGCTCAACTGAGCAGACTGGGCCGCACCTGCTGCCCCCAATGCCATACTGGCCGCACCACCCAATCCGGACAAGAGTTTGCCTCCCATTGTTTTTCCGGGCGGCTCAATAAAAGTTATATACAACGGTTTACCGTTCTTATCATACAATGCAGCATTCTGATCTCCTGAGATGAAAATGTTGCCTTCGTAAATACTGAGAGAAGCTGGTTCGTCACCCTTTTTGAAATCCAGATTCTGAATCCACTCGTTCAATTCGCCTTTGGTGAAATCAACCTTGTACACCTTACCATTCCCGTACACATACCCTGTTTCTGCATTCTCATTAATTCCTATACAATTTTTCACCTTAAAACCCTTTTTCCAACTTTTCTCTCCGGACTCCAAATCCATAATATTAATTTCCTCCGAGGTTCTGAAGTAAATACCCTGAGGTACCAGTTGAAGGTCTCTTACATCTCCTTTAATACTGATGGGCTTTTTGGTGATTGATTTACCGGCATCAAGATCCACAATACTGATAAAATTATCTCCCTTGTCGAGCGCTGTAGCAAGGATGAGTTTGTTTCCCACGAGTTTATATGCCAGAACATCACCTTTCAGTCCGATATCATCGCTATCCCATTTTGTACCTCCGCTATTAGGATCTAAAAGAATTAATGACGCACGGTTCTTTGAAGCAGCAGATGCCCTTGATATTTTCCCTATTAAACCACCGCCTCCTTTATTGGCTTTAGCGACATCCTCCTGCCTTTTCTCTGCAGTCGTTATAATCATACCCCTGGAATCGTGAAGGATATAGGAGATTGGTGAGGGCAATGCAAAGCGCTTCCATATTTCTTTACCTGTTGCTGCATCAAACTGTGTCAGGATATCCTGATTCCAAAAGTAGAATTTGCTCTTATCTTCAGTCTGAAAGAACTCTGCCGAACTTGTGGTTTGTGTGGCTGAAGCATTCCTTCCACTAAAAGCGCCTCCAAATCCACCCTTCGCCACGGGTACTGCAGGAAGGTCACTTTTCATTTCAATACTGTAGGCAATCTCACCCGTCTGGTTATTCAATTTGTAAATGCGCTTATCGGTAGCCAGAAGGATACCATCTGCGAGTTCGCCGGCCTGAGATACCAGTTGCTCTGTTTTTCTTTCAAACAATTTACTCTGCTCCCATACTTTAGTTCCCGTCGTCAGGTCAACTAAAACCGTGGTGAACTTCCCCATTTTGTCCATGCCATAGAACAACATCTTGTTACCCCCGGGCAGGTAGAGTCTCTTTACCACAGAATTTAACCCTAAATCCTGAGTATTAACAATAACCTTTCCGCTGAATACATCGATGACTTTATTGTACTGTTTCATCAGCGCGGCCTTTACCAGCGTAACATAGGGCGTGCCATCAATAGGATCCACATTCTCCTCTTTGATATTTTCTATATCATCCACCTTCCATACCTCCTCGCCTTTAGGCGAAATGCCATACAAGGCATCTTTGGTACCTACCATGACCGTACCGGCATCTGTAATTCTATACCAGTTTATTTTTGACTGAAAGTCTTTCTTCCAATCCGAATCTTTCTGCGCATGGACCACCATGAGAGATACCCATGCCAAAGTGGTAATTAGTAACTTTTTCATAACAAGTGATTATGATGTAAAAATGCCTGCAAACCACATTGTGTTCAATACCCTACACAGGGTATTTTGACATCTTTATACTGATATTCAATTGCCCAATCAGGGAGACGACAGAAGGCACACACGTAATAAATCGTTCCTCATCACTGATAATGAATAAGCTCTTAGAAATAGGCCCCGGATTTCCGAATAAAAATAAACAGCTTATTTTTGGACAGATACAAAGTAAATACCCATGAAAAAAATACTATTCTCATTACTGTTGTCAGGATTTTTCCTTTCATCATGCGAAATAACCGGGAACCTTCCCATAAACACCGGCAACTCCGGCGGACTCTCAACTTCAGAAATTGCCAGCGGACTTAAAGAGGCCTTACGTGTGGGCACAGATACAGCCACAAAAAGCCTTTCGGCAGTAAACGGCTTTTTTTCAAATGCAGCCGTGAAGGTGCTAATGCCGCCTGAAGCCCAAAAGGTAGAAAAAACCCTCCGCGACATCGGGATGGGAAAGCTTGTGGATAATGCAATCCTTTCTATGAACCGCGCCGCGGAAGATGCCTCCAAATTTGCAGGTAATATCTTTTGGGACGCTATCAAACAAATGACCATCCAGGACGCCATTGGAATTCTAAAGGGCGGTGATTTTGCAGCAACTGATTATTTAAAAAAGCACACCACCAGCCAACTGACTGCTGCCTTCAGGCCGGTAGTAGAAAAATCGCTTGTAAAAACAGATGCTACCAAATATTGGAAAGATGTCTTCACCGTCTATAACCGGTTCAGTACCAACCCGGTAAATACTGACCTCACTGCTTATGTAACCGAAAAAGCACTTTCAGGCATCTTCCATGAGATCGGCCTTGAAGAACAAAAAATCAGAAAAGACCCGGTTGCCAGAGTTACTGAAATACTCAAAAAAGTATTTGGCAGCAACCAGGCTTCATGATGAAATGAGGATTTCCGGACCATTTTTGGGTTTCTATCAATATTTTACCTAATTTTGCAGCCCTTTTTCAGCGTTTTGTGTTTTGGCTGAAGGAGGTTTTTTCACAAAACATATTGCCCACATGGCTCCATAAGTCTCCGTCTGTTCGGAGCGCCGGCAAGGGTGTAAAAGTAAATTTTATTAAAATGCCAAAGGTTAAGACCAACTCCAGCGCAAAGAAGCGCTTTAAAGTAACCGGCAGCGGTGAAATTGTTTATCAAAAATCATTCAAGAGGCACATCCTCACAAAAAAGGCTACCAAGCGTAAACGTGCCCTTCGCAAGAAAGGGGTAGTAGCAGATGCCAACAGGCCATTTGTAATGCGCTTACTCAGAATGAAATAAGAAACAATTAATTTTTAAATCATCCCATTCAGGGAAAATAAAAATATTATACCATGCCACGTTCAGTTAACTCAGTTGCCAGCCGCGCCAGAAGAAAAAGAATCCTAAAAGCGGCCAAAGGTTTCTACGGAAAAAGAAAAAATGTATATACCGTAGCCAAAAACGTACAGGAAAAAGGAATGACCTACGCATATGTAGGCCGTAAACTCAAGAAGCGCGAATACCGTGCACTGTGGATCAGCCGTATTAACGCTGCTGTGCGCGAAGAAGGGCTTACATACAGCGAATTCATCAACAAACTGCGCACTAAGGGAATCGACCTGAATCGCAAAGTTCTTGCTGACATCGCCATGAACGAGCCCGAGAGCTTCAAATCTCTCATAGCTTCCGTTAAGTAATCTTAAAAGATATCTTTAAAGGCACCACCGATTCAGGTGGTGTTTTTGTTCGAGGCTATTCGATCTCGTCCAGAAAATCATCCATCCTCCTTTTGTCCCTTTTAGTAGGCCGACCCTGCTTACTCTTACGCTTACCCGTATAAAAGACGTAGGAGGAAGACGTGGCCTGCTTTACCTCCTCCGGTGTCAGGTCTAAGTAATATTTCAGTGAAGTCTGATAATCTACACGGTTGGCAAGCAACCCGGTTACCTCTATAACCCATTTCCGCGCATCTGTCTTTACTTCGTAGCGATCACCAATACGGACCTGCCGCGACGACTTTACCGGTTCACCGTTGAAGCGCACCTTCCCTCTCTGACAGGCTTCTGCAGCAAGGCTTCTTGTCTTATATACACGAATGCTCCAAAGGTATTTGTCTATACGTAGTTTTTCTTTTTCCACAGGATAAAATTAAGAAATCAGAATCTGAACTCTTATTTCGACACGCCTTTACTGCACACGCCCGGCTCCCCTGAAAAAAATGATGTAGGTAAGCAGAAATATACCACCACTCAGAAACATAAGGTAATAACCTGCTTCCTGCTGCTGCCAGATATTAAATGAACTGCACAATAAAATATTGAAAGAATAAAGAGTTATCCCCACCGCCAGTGTCATCGCAGCCAGCATACCCAGAAATGCCACCCTTACCTCAAATATGGTAGCCCTCAATACGCCCACCATCACCAGCCCGGTTACAAACATGTGCAGGTGCATCGCACGGTTATACTTAGGATAGATTACTGCCAAATCCACACTAAGCGGCAGCATCCAGAAGATAATGGAGGTCATCAGTATAATCAGTACACTGATCTGAGTGGCGAGTGTATTTATCCTGAGCTTTCTGAAATACAATCCTGTAGCCGCGCCTAATAGAATCATTGCCGGCAGCTGTATCACCTGATGCCGCATCATGGTTTCCGACAACCAGCTATTCCAATAAAAAGAAACCAGCCACACAAGGAGGGCAATAATCAGGAGAAAGATGAGATTCCTGTACTGCTTATACATTGCTCCATTTGGTTAATAATCTGCGAGTCATCTTCACGCGCAGGATCAAAGACGCGAACAATCTTATTATCCGGCGATATAAGAAATAAATATACGGAATGATTAATCAGGCCTGTCTCAGGCATTTGGTACACCCAGACCCCGGTCTTTTGCAGGAATGTATGAAACTGCTGTGCAGACGCTTGATAAGGTATAGCAAAGCTCCATCCGTCAATATTATCACGGCTAAAGAGTTTCCTGTATTTTCTAATCTTATCCAGCCCGTCGCGTTGTGTATCAAAGCTGATGGTAATCAACTCCAATTTCTCAGGAATTACCGCAGAATCAATAGCATGATAAATGTGTTCTAACCGGTTGTTTACCTTGTGGCACACGTCAGGGCAATTGAGATAAACAAAATTCACCAGCAGATACTTATGCTTGTCCTTCGTGTGGAACACAGTACTGTCCTGGTCGATCCACTCAAAATCAGGAAACGCTCTGGGCACTTCTCCCGCACTCTTCAACGTATAAGAAAAAATGGTAAATGAGCTAAACCCATAAGTTGCCAAACCAATCACCGTAACACACGCAAACAAAACCACTATCGGCAACAATATCTTTTTCATTATCAAATATTTTCAGGAAGGATTCATATCCCATTCATTATGCGCTCGCTTTCTGCCTCCTGGTCAACTTCGCAAACAAAGACCAATACATCACCAGCAATCCCAATAAAATCAAATAAATAAACATCGCAGCATAACGCGCTAAGTGTGTCCCCGTTTCCTTTACATGACCTGCTTCTATCCCCTGATAATCGGCAAAGCGCCTTGGCACACCATTAATTCCGCTCAGGTAAAACATCAACAGGAATCCATAAGCACCTATTACAAACAGCCAGAAGCCTGCTTTTCCGGTAACATTCTTCAGATGGATACCCTCCTCTCCCGAAAAAAGATAAAACAGGTATCCGAATATAAACAATACAACCCCCATTAACATGTAGGTATGAAAGTGAGCCGGCACCCAAAGTGTATTATGCAATCCTACATTAATAGCTATTGTAGTATCTACCAAAGCCGCAAAACCTCCAATAGCCCATCCCATCATCCCAAATAAAGACATTAAGGGGAAGATGCTCCACTTCATCTTGGAATGATACACCTGCGCTATAATCCCAAACATGGTAACCGCAGTGGCAGGCACAGCACTCATATAAGAGAATATCTGACCGATATACTGCATAGATCGCGGCTGGGCAAAATCCATATAAAGGTGATGCAGATACGCAAATACGATAAAGAAGAAAGTAGCATTCCATGAATACACTACGACCTTATCCACCTTCCATTCCCTTTTGGTAAATTCAGGCATCAGTGCATATACCCAGCCCACTCCGCAATAGAGGGTAACATTTACCAGCATGTGCCCAAAAAAGAAAGTAAGATTCTTCATGAGCAATGGATTAAAGGCAAGGCTGGGCTCAAATGTCTGCAGCAAATACATAATCAGCATGACCGCACCTGCCAGAAAAGCAAAAATACCCGGAATCAGTGCGACAGTAGCAATCAGTACCACAGACGGAAGTTTCTCGTGTGTACCCTTTCTCAGATATTGCCAGCCTAACAGGTTAAAAAATCCTCCATATCGTTTGGTAAGCGCATACAATAAATGCAGGATACCTACCAGCCAGGCTATTCCCATGAGGATAAGTGCAACTGCCGATACCTGCGTGGACCATGTAGCCCAACTGGCTCCTTTAAAGGGTAAAGGATACAACATATACCATCCGGCGGCAAAGTTACCTATCAGGGTGCCATAGGCTAACGCCAGAAATCCGATCAGCACAGTGACATACACAAAATACCCCACCCCGAGATTTAACCGTGTAATCCGTGTAGAAATCAAATACCAGAGGCCTGCAAAGGCTACACTAAACAACACACCTGCCATACCCAATCCATGCATGGTCATAAACGCATAAAATTTCGTGTAATCCAGCTCCACCACTTTCCCCTGATTAAGCCGCATATATAATCCAAGAATTACAAGCAGCGGAAATACAATCATAAAAGTAACTGCCCAGATAATCGCTAGTTTTCGCTCTTTCTTTTTTTCTACCTGACTAATTTCTAAAGTGCTCATAAACTGTTATTTTTTATTGAACATGGATTTTCCCTACCATATAAGAGTGTGTCTGCCCGCAGTATTCCATACATACCACATAATACTCACCAGGCTCATCAAATTGATGATATAGTACATTATTGTATTGAGGCATTGCCTGTGTCTGGGTTACCAGCACCCCCTTGCTATTGTATATTCCAAAACTGTGATTCACATCTGCCGAGGTGACCACAAACTTCAGATTCTTCTTCGCGGGCACCGTCACTTCATTGGTCCCGACAAACTCTACCGGGCCGGTAGTGCGTTCCCCGTTGGCCATCTTCCAAAACCACTGTACGCCCACAATACTTACTGTCTCATCAGCCACCGCATTGGCTCGTGGATAAGGCAAAAGGCGCAGCGAAATGAAAAGCCCTACTATCAGTACAAGGCAAAGACCAAAGAAGTATCTGGTCCTGACCGAATACACCTTGTGTTTAGCTGCATCTTTATCCTCTTCCCTCGAAGTAGAGGATATCACAAAAATTACTACTGCTACTACTATTATGGCTCCTGCCAATGTCAGGACACCCGCAAGGTTTTGCAAGGTCATAAGAATGGTAATCGAACTCATTACTATAATTTTAAAAGCAATTTGTTTCAGGTGTTATTATGGAAAGCGGAGCATTTATGGCTCACTATAATTACGAAATACCTGTCTGTATGTCTTATACCGCGCTAATATGTTCTAAACACCATACCCGCATCCTCTCCCCTCAAATTAGTTTTGGCTATCGGGCTTCAATTATTGCGCCAACCCTTACAAATGTATATATTAAATCAAATAAAAGACATTTAAGTCCCATTTTTCTGACATTGGCATGACAATCCTTTCCGATAAATAAATTAATGCATGAAAACCAGTTCTATTCCTGATCCGGAAAGCAGTTATCCACCGATTTACTTAGTGCATCATCTCCACAATCTCCTTTCCCAGGAGTGTACTCAAAGCAAGCCCCATCCCACTCAGTCTGATTGCACAAAACACCCTGTCAGACAACTGCTCAGCAATAACCTGCTTTTCATTACCCATTCCCATGATGCCAGTCCATCGCTGTGCCACCTCATACTGTTGTCCCGGTAAAATAATTTCTCTGAGCACCCGATCGAGATCATCCTGAATTTTCTTATTCAGTTGCCTGGCAGTTGTTGTCTCTGCCTCAAAATCCAGGTGGCGCCCCCCACCGAGCAATATCCTATCATCTATATTTCTGAAATAATAAAATCCTTCAAGAATATGAAACGAACCTTTCACCTTCAATCCCTCAATAGGTGCAGTAACCAACGCCTGCGCCCTTGCAGGAGTTGTTCTGCTACCTTCCAGAATTGTCGAAGCAAAGCCATTGTTGGCTATTAAGAATTTATCGGCAGTAATACTGCCTCTGTCAGTAAATACTTTCACATGGCTGCCTTCCTCAAAACCTGCCACACTGATTCCATTCAATATCTCCACTCCGGAGGCTCTCGCAAGTTCGAGCAATGACTTATACATCTTCCCGGTGTCCACCTGTCCTTCAGCAGTATTCTCGATCATGTGTGTGACATTGCTAAAACCAAATGTGGATACTTTTTCGTCAGCGGGCCTATACACCCTTTCACCTGTAATCGATTCCAGTTTATTGTTCAGATAGTCCATCTGTTCGAGACAATGCTCATAGAGGTGATCACCCTGGCGAAAAAGCTCAAAACCGTGCAACGGCTCATAACCTATCGCATCATCTCCTAACAGGCTTCTGAGATTCAGCAGTCCACGATAACGTTTCTCCACTAAATCAAACACTTTCTTTTCATCTGAATGGGTGAGATCTGCAAGTAATTCTGAAGCACTTCCGAAACAGGCAAAGCCGGCATTCTGTGTGCTGGCGCCTCCACAGATAGCATCCTTCTCTAATACCAATACCGAACTTGCAGGATGCGATCTCTTGTAATAAACAGCAGCCGATAACCCTGTGAACCCCGCACCGCAAATAATCAGGTGCCGGTGATAAAGAAATGATTTCTGTTCCCAATAGCTGACCATGATACCAGGTTTTCCCGTTGAATAATGAAACAATAAATTTAATTTTTTTCGCTGAAAAAAAATGCGCTACGCCTACTTGAAGTGTCGATTCTGCAAACTCGCAGTTTTAAACCATACCTTTAGCTAATCAAACGAATTATCATGCCTCAACTAATCATAGAAGCGCGCGAAGCATCCATCAGCACCGGACTGAATGTGCGCAGAATACTCCCGTTCAGAAAACGCAGAATGGTTGGCCCGTTCATTTTTATGGATCATGCGGGCCCGGTAGATATTCCCATACATAATGCTTCAAATCTGGATGTACTTCCACATCCGCATATCGGCCTTTCAACCGTAAGCTACCTCTTCTGAGGACAGGTAACCCATCGCGACAGCCTGGGCGTAGAGCAAATCATCAAACCGGGATCGGTTAACTGGATGACTGCCGGAAAAGGAATCGCACACTCAGAACGATTTGAAGAACCTGATGCACTCGCCGGAGGCGAACTGGAAATGATACAGACGTGGGTAGCCCTGCCTGAAAAAGATGAGGAGGCTGACCCCACATTTGAAAATTATCAGCCACAGGCATTACCCATATTCACAGATAAAGGTGTATGGATGCGGCTGATTGCAGGAGATGCATACGGTCTGCGAAACAATGTAAAAACTCATTCTCCACTGTTTTATCTCCACACCCAATTAGACCGTGATGCCAGGATTAACCTCCCCACCGGACATGCAGAAAGAGCCATCTATGTTGCAAAAGGCAGTATAGAAATTGGTGGCCACACCTATCAAAAAGGCCAGATGATCGTTTTTGGAAAAGAGGAAGACCCCGTACTGAAGGCAACAGAAGATACCACCATGATGATGTTAGGCGGCGAACCGGTGGGCGACCGGTTTATCTGGTGGAATTTTGTCTCTTCCCGCAGAGAAAGAATTGAACAGGCTAAGGCAGACTGGAAGGCAGGGCGCATCATACTGCCTCCTAATGATAACAAAGAGTTTATACCACTTCCTGAAGACCGCTCCAGACCTTCGTCAATGCCACCCCAGGCAGAGCCTCTGTCATAAGAAAGCTGATAAAGGCACCATAATTGTGTGGTAATAAATGGGCTGATAATAAAAGCCAACGATAATGAATTCAGAAACAAAATATTGCAGGAGTTGTTACAACCATCTGGCAGGATATGTGGGAGTTTCGCTGACAGAGGCGCTGGAAAAGAAAGGCATCCTTAAAAAGCAAAATACAGGCTATAATATTACTGAAAGTGGCCTGAAGTTTTTCAATAGCCTTGGCATCTCTGTACAGGCTCTGGACAAGTCAAATAACCGGCCACTTACCCGACAATGTATTGATGGATCAGAACGAAGGCCTCACCTTGCGGGGAAGTTGGGCGACGCATTGCTCCAAACACTATTTGAAAAGAGATGGGTAAGGAGGTTGGGCGAGAGCCGCGCCATTGTTCCTACCGACAAGGGAGAACGAGCGTTCTTTCTGCCGTTAGGCGTTCCTCTCAATGTTACCATCCACTAAGAAATAATGCATCTTCACCTGAAATATTAGATGTTCCACCCATCTACACATCAATATACTGTCATCTGTTTTTAGTAATGTAACCTTTGTGACCGTTCTTGCGGAGATTATTCATCAGCTTTGCAGTATTCGTTTCTGATTATGGAGATAGCAGGATATGCAGCGGCAATACTTGCCGGAGTTGTATTGGGACTAATTGGTGGCGGGGGCAGCATTCTTACTGTCCCCATACTGGTTTATTTATTCGGCATTGAGCCTGTGTTAGCTACCGGTTATTCACTCTTTATCGTGGGAACAACCAGTGCCATAGGCTCCTACAACTACTTCAAACGTAAGCTTGTGCATATTAGCAAAGCCATTGCCTTCGGAATTCCTTCTATCATATCGGTATTCCTTACACGTGCGCTAATATTGCCGGCCATTCCCGCCATAGTAATGAAATCAGGAGGCTTTACACTTTCCAAAAACCTTTTCCTGATGTTGCTCTTTGCCATCCTGATGCTGGGTGCATCCTATAACATGATCCGAAAGAAAAAAGACCACCCTTCTGCAACCGGAAAGAAACCCAAATATTTCCTCCTCATCATTAATGGTTTGTTTGTCGGCCTCCTGACCGGACTGGTAGGGGTAGGCGGCGGATTTATGATTGTACCCGCGCTGGTCTTACTGAGCAGACTTCCAATGAAAGAAGCTGTAGGCACTTCGCTCACTATCATAGCAGCCAACTCGCTAATCGGGTTCCTCGGGGAAAGAAATATGTTGCACTTCGATTGGCCGCTTATCTTAAGGATTACAGCTTTTACCATCGCTGGGATCCTTATCGGTATTATACTTTCTAAAAAGATCAGTGGAGCAAGGCTTAAACCCGCTTTTGGCTGGTTTATCCTGGCAATGAGCATCTTCATCATAATCAAAGAAACATTACTATAACTTTTTAAATACAAACACATGCAGCAGGCACATTATTACGAAGTAAACCTTAACTGGAAAATAGACAGGATTGGAGAACTCTCTTCGCCAATTCTTGATACATCTATTGAAGTAGCGACTCCACCGGAGTTTACCGGAGGCGTACCCAATATATGGTCGCCCGAGCATTTTTATGCAGGCGCCATCAACAGCTGTTTTATGACTACCTTCCTCGCCATCGCTGAAAATTCAAAAATGAGCTTTGAAAGTTTCGAGTGCAAGACGGTCATCAAACTGGAACGCCCTGATAAGAAATACATGATTACGGAGGCTGTCATTTATCCAAAAGTGAAGATGACTGATCCTGAAAAAGACAGGGACAGAATGTTGCGTATCCTGGAAAAAGCAGAAGAAAACTGTCTGGTAACCAATTCAATGCTCACAAAAGTGCGATTGGAGCCTCAGATCAGCTAATACTTCTTTTGTAACTATTTTTTTACACGAAATTCAGGAACTTCGCAATCCTTCCGTCAGGAATCAATTATAAATCAAATACTATGTTTTTTCAACACATCTATGACAAGACCCTTGCACAGGGAAGTTATCTGATTGGTTGCCAGGCTACACACGAAGCTATCGTTATCGACGCCAAGAGAGATATTGACACTTATCTGCAAATTGCAAAGGACAACAAACTAAATATTACCCATATAACCGAAACGCATATTCACGCCGATTACCTCTGTGGTTCGCGCGAACTGGCAGCAGCTACAGGAGCTACCATGTACCTGTCTGACGAAGGCGGTGAAGGTTGGTTATACGAATTTCCTCATGTAGGGCTGAAAGACGGTGATATCATTAAAGTGGGCAACCTTTCGCTGGAGGTCATCCACACGCCGGGCCATACTCCTGAGAGTATCAGTTTCCTTCTGCGCGACCATCCGGCTTCGGACAAACCTGTGATGTTGTTTACAGGTGATTTCGTCTTTGTAGGCGATGTAGGCAGGCCCGACCTGCTTGAAAAAGCGGCAGGCATTGCCGGCACAAAAGAAGCGGGTGCAAGGGATATGTATGCTTCATTAAAAAGATTTGAGGAGCTTCCTGATTACGTACAGGTATGGCCGGCACATGGTGCGGGTTCAGCCTGCGGCAAGGCATTGGGAAGCGTACCAAGTTCTACAGTAGGTTATGAGAAAGCGCGTAATTGGGCCATGCAATTCGGAGACGATGAAAAAGGATTTATCGACAACCTGTTGGCCGGACAGCCCGAACCGCCCAAATACTTTGCAATGATGAAGCACCTGAATAAATCGAACAGGCCTTTGCTTACAGAAGTGCCTCACCACAAAACACTATCCAAAGACGAATTCCTGAATGCCTATCGAAAAGGAATGAAGGTGATTGATGCAAGAAGTAAAATGGAATTTGCCAAAGGATTTCTTCCCGGCACCATCAGCATTCAGGGTAACAACTCTTTTGCCACCTGGGCAGGATGGGTGCTCGACTATAACGAACCTTTTATCATCATCGCCGATGAAAACCAGAAAGAGGAACTGACCAGGAAACTGATGAGAATCGGTCTGGATAATATCTATGGATTCTTTTCTGACATTCACTCTCTTGGTATCCAACTGCAATCATCGACCACAGTGAACCTTGACGAGTTCAAATCGCTCCTTAACAACAACCATTATCAAATAGTGGATGTACGTGGCACTTCAGAGTACGAAGCCGGTCATGTGCCCGGTGCCACTCATGTATTCATAGGCACCATAGAAAAACATCTGGATCAGATAGATAAGAACAAAGAAACAATACTCTACTGCCTGTCAGGAGATCGTGCTTCCATCGCATGTTCTCTGCTGAAGAAAAATGGATTTACCAACGTCAGAACCTATCAGGGTGGATGGTCAGAGTGGAGCCAAAAAGTAAAGTCAGATAAAAAAGAACATTCACCAGCGTAAAAAAAAGACAATTAATTATATGCAGGAAAACGGAAAGGAGCTATCGCTCGAAGAGATACTACAGAAAGATGTATTTCTGGTAGATGTACGTACACCCGGAGAGTTTATGTCAGGATCAGCAGAAGGAGCCATCAACATTCCTCTGGATGAACTACCCGATAGAATCGTAGAATTCGAAGGCAAAGAAAACATAGTAGTATTCTGTCGTAGCGGAGCCAGAAGTGAACACGCTAAAGAGATACTCAAACATCACGGAATCGAAAACGTATTAAACGGTATAAATACAGATAGAATACTGAAGGCCAGAAATGGATAATAATACAGATAAAAATATCAAATGCTGCACCACCAATTGCGAGAGACCACTAGACCAAAACTTTTGGAACTCACAATGGGAAAGCAGGCAGACCGGGTGGGATATGGGAACTCCTTCTCCTCCCATCACCCATTATATGGATCAATTCGAGAACAAAGAGGCAGCGATCCTGATTGCCGGATGTGGCAACGCTTATGAAGCCGGGTATCTGGATAAACATGGCTTTACGAATATTACCCTGCTGGATATCGCTCCGCGGGCGGTGGAAATCCTTAAAGAAAAATTTCACGACAATCCAAACATTCATGTGGTTTGTGGAGATTTTTTCGAGCATAAAGGAAGCTACGATCTGATGATAGAACAGACTTTCTTTTGCGCCATACCTCCTTCCAGAAGGAATGAGTATGCCCAAAAAGCTGCTTCACTACTTAATAATAAAGGACGGATTATCGGCGTACTTTTCGATAAGGCATTTGAGCAACAGGGACCACCATTCGGAGGATGTCCATGCGAGTATAAACCGATATTCAGTCCCTATTTTGACA
>JACFNA010000314.1 GCA_019455085.1 Chitinophagaceae bacterium | reverse complement strand
CTAGTGGATGTTATCATCCGCCTCGCGAATTTTTGAAATGCGAGCTGAATTGCCAGAAATGGGATGGAGAGCCAGTCAACAGCATTGCTGATTCCCAATTTTGTGCTCCATTCCGTTACGTTAAGGGTATTTCTGTGTCCCGGAACTGTTAGGTAACAATTCGGTAATACACCATTCATGTTGTAGTAACATTCGTTGATTTCTTTTGCACTCAAATCAGCAAAATGAAATTTTACAACATTAAAAAGTACATGCTCGCACCAATAATCCTGCTTATTCCAGGATTGGTATCAGCTCAAAGTCTCCTGTTGAAAGGCAAGGTGACCGATCAAAAGAATGCACCTGTTGCCGGTGCTTCTGTCAGTGAGATTCGTTCAGGAATGAATGCGATGGCAAATGAATCCGGCTATTTCCAGATTGTGATTGCCGGAGATGGCAGTTACGAAATTGTAGTCAGCGCAATCGGGTACGAATCGGCAATTATTACAGGGGTACTTTCCGGACAGGGCCGTACAGATACCATTAGGGTCATCCTGGCTCAGAACCAGGTCTCATTAGATAATGTGGTGATCAAAGTGCCTCAGAAGGCCTCATCAATCAATTCGATGATTCGATATCAGAAGAATTCCCAGGCAGTGGCACAGGTGTTGTCGTCAGAGGCCATTGGCAAAAGCCCTGATAAAAATTCAGGTGATGCGCTCAAAAGAGTTACCGGGCTTTCTATCCAGGAGGGCAGGTACGTCAATGTACGCGGACTTGGCGACAGGTACAACCAGGCTACGGTGAATGGCGTATTGCTCTCATCATCGGAGCCTGACCGTAAGGCATTTTCCTTCGACCTGTTTCCGGTGAGTATGGTGGAGAATATCGTGATCAATAAAACCTTCCTGCCGGAGTATTCCGGAGAATGGGCTGGTGGCCTGATTCAAATCAATACAAAGAATATCCCTGCAAAAAACTTTCTGGATGTACAGGTAGGGTTGGGTATGAATACACAAACCATCAATCAGAAGTTTTATAAAAGTAGTGGTGGAAAGTTGGATTGGCTGGGATTTGACGATGGAACTCGTGGATTGCCCAGTGGCTTCCCGGGAAAGAATGCCTTTGCAAACCTCAGCGAGGTTGAAAAAAATAACTGGGGCAAAGTGATTGCGGGAGGTGATTGGGGTTCTGGTGAAAAGAATGGATTGGCTACGATCGGACAGTCTCTCCGGGTGAATGGCGGACTTACAGGCAGATTGGCCGGTAAAGAGGTAGCTGCCATATTCTCTGGCGGTTACAACAGGAGCCTGAACAACCTCTCCTACCACAATAGTTTCTTCAACATCAATGACCATAAAGCAGATGAATCATTTGCATACAACAACCGGAAAAATTCTGAAGAAATTACCATCGGTGGTTTGGGCAACTTCTCTTTAAAACTCAACGATGACCACGAATTCTATTTCAGAAACCTCATCAGCACCAAGGCAACCATACATACTACCCGGAGAACCGGGAAGGATTATGAAGCAAATGCCTCAACAGGTGAAGACATCAGGGCTGTGGAAAACGGATTTAAAAGTAATATTCTGTTCAATACGCAATTGGGGGGAACGCATCAATTCAGGAATATAGACCTGGAAGTTGGATGGTTTGGAAGTTTCGGGATCCTTGATCAGTATATACCCAATCAAAGAAGACTGCAGTATAACAGGACAACTGTTGCAGGAAAGGATGAATGGCAGGCGCTCATCTCTAACACACTGTCGCAAAAAACGGGAAGTGTCTTTTATTCCACTCTCAGTGACTACCTGTACAATGCAGGAGTCAACCTGAAGAAAAGTTTCAAAACAGGTGCAAATAAGCAAACGGTAAAAGCGGGATACAATCTACAGGTGAAAGACCGGCTTTACAATGCAAGACCATTTGCCATCAGTATCAGCGGCAATGATCAGGGATTGAAAGGACTTGATGAATCGTCCATTTTCCTTCCTGATAACTTCGGTGGTTCCTCTGGTTTTGGGTTTGATGAAATATCGGGTATGTATTACCGTTACATGGCAAATTCCATATTACACGCCGGGTATGTACAGTTTGAAAACAGCATTGGCAAAAAGGTGGATATCGCGTGGGGTGTACGTTATGAACACTTCGACCAGGTAGTGGGAAGCAAAGAACCATCCGACCCCAGATATACCCATAGCGCCCAGGGAGACTTTTTGCCCGGTGTCAATTTCACTTTGAAGCTT
>JACFNA010000313.1 GCA_019455085.1 Chitinophagaceae bacterium | reverse complement strand
ATGATCTTTATTTGGAAAGGAATAATGGGTATATTCCTTTTAGATGTGAGATATTTGATCGAGCAAAGTTTTTGTTACCAGTTTCTGATGCCGGGAGGAGACATCTATTAGATAGATTCCATGTTCCTGCCCATAAGACCTTCGTATCAAGACTAGGTACAATGAGTATTGGAAAATCTAAATATAGCCAGGATGGATGTCTGCGCTTACTAAGTTGTTCAAGTATAATTCCTCTTAAGAGATTGGATAGAATAATTGATGCTTTGAAATTAATAACTGATATCTCTGTTATTTGGGTGCATATAGGAGATGGGGGTTTAAGGCAAAATTTGCAATCAATGTGTAAAGATTTGCCCACCAATATTAATGTTACTTTTGTTGGACAATTTAAGTCCCAAGAAGTATTAAATTATTACATTAGAAACCAAGTTGATTTATTTATAAATACTAGTGCGTCCGAAGGTGTTCCCGTTTCTATAATGGAAGCGCTTTCAGCAGGAGTACCTGTTTTTGCAACGGACGTGGGAGGAACATCTGAAATTATAGACAATTCAGTAGGGATGTTGTTGGATACGCAGCCTGATCCTGCTGATATTGCTAAGGCTTTAAAAGCTTTTTTTCTGTTGCCAGAACAAAATAAACAAGAATTAAGAAATGCTGCGTTTAAAAGATTTCAAGATTCTTGTGATGTAGAAGTCTGTACAGGAAATCTGTTAAAGTTTCTTATCTAAAAATGCCGATTACTATTATTGACTACGGTGTAGGCAATCTTCGCTCCATTCAAAACATGCTAAAAAAAATTGGAATTGATGTCAAAATAAGTGGAAGGGCAGAAGACATACAATCAGCGGAAAAACTTATCCTTCCCGGTGTGGGTCATTTTGATTATGGAATGCAGCATTTATGCGAGTCGGGATTAGTGGGTATTTTAAATGATGAAGTGCTGATTAAAAAAAAACCTATACTTGGCATTTGTCTTGGGGTACAACTATTAACTCAAAGCAGTGAAGAGGGTAATGAAAAGGGTCTCGGCTGGATAAAAGGTAAGACGGTCGCATTTGATAGAAACCGACTTTCATCTGGTCAAAAAATTCCACACATGGGCTGGGCAGAAATAAACGCTTATGTGCAGTCAAAGCTTTTTACCGCAATGTATGACGATCCTCGTTTCTATTTTGTACACTCGTATCATCTTCAGTTAGACTATCCTGAGGATGTACTAGCTCAGGCGCATTACGGATATGATTTCGCGGCAGGCATTGAACATGAAAATATTGTGGGCGTTCAATTCCATCCCGAAAAGAGTCACAAATTTGGCATGAAGCTCCTGGAGAATTTTGTAAAATATTACTGATTGAGAAGGATTAGGGTAATACCTGCTTTACTGCTGCACAAAGGAGGATTGATAAAATCCGTAAAGTTTAAGGATTATAAATATATAGGCGACCCTATCAACGCGGTTAAGATATTCAATGAAAAAGAAGTAGATGAAATTGCCCTGATTGATATTGATGCCAGCAGGGAAAACCGCGATCCCGATATTAAAAAGATAGCTGAAATAGCCAGTGAGGCCTTTATGCCCATGGCTTATGGCGGAGGCATTACTACCATTGAGCAGATAAAGGGTTTATTTTACAATGGTATTGAAAAGGTGATCCTCAACAAAGCGGCTGTACAAAACCCGGCTTTAATAACGGAAGCCGCCCGCTTATTTGGCAGCCAGAGTGTAATGGTATCTATAGATGTAAAAAAACATTTTTTTAAAGGAGCAGGTGTATACACCAATAATGGCAAAGCCAATACCGGTTTTGCTCCTGCTCAATTTGCAAAAAAAATGGAGGATACCGGGGCCGGCGAAATACTGTTGAATAATATAGACAGGGATGGCACCTATATGGGTTATGATACGGGCTTAATAAAACTGGTGGCCGAAGCTGTAAATATTCCTGTAATAGCTATTGGAGGTGCTTCCGGTATGGAAGACTTTAGCCTGGCCATACAGCATGGAGCATCGGCGGTTGCTGCAGGCAGTATGTTCGTATTTCAGCGCCCACACAACGCTGTGCTGATCAGTTATCCCACCCAGCGGGAGTTAAAGGATAAATTGTATGCTCTGCGCTGAGTGAAGAAAAGCACCTGACTATGAAATTTGTTTTTGCAAAAATTGTAAGCAGTTTTTTTCTTTTCGCATTACATGCGGCTGCATTTGCACAACAGGTATCCGTAAGAAAGAAAGCCAATA
>JACFNA010000312.1 GCA_019455085.1 Chitinophagaceae bacterium | reverse complement strand
GTTTTGGTATTCGCACCATTGATAACAACACAAGTCCAGGACCTCCCGGATGGGGTATGTTCGCTCTTGATGTTGTTGGAGTGTAAGCGATGAATGGCAGTGGAATAAAAGGTGGGCTATTACCGGCAAAGGTTTTCTTTAGTGGGTCGGAAGCCGATCAGGAACGTAATATTACACTAAACGGAGAGCCAATCTCACAATTCTTTGATACCCAAGAAGTGAAAGACAACTTTTTCTATTTTGAGCTTCACGAAAGCGTAACTTGTGATCAAGACTACAGAAATGTAGAAGACAAATTGAAACGCTGTTGCTATATATAGCTTGGATATCTATACAAAGTCAACGTTGGAGGGCTTACGAAACCCGAACGAAAAAGGGAAAAGTGTGCAGTTTTATTTTTTCCTTGAGCTTGATGGAGTCAATGCACCGGGACTACCCGACACTAAAGAATACATGACTCTTCTTGCTCCCGGGTACACTGGTAACGAAAAACTTGGTGGTAAAACTAGGTACGGTGCATTGGTTTCAGTCGCCACAACAGAGTGGGTTAAACTTAAACCCAATCGTGATAATTTTAGATATAAGTACCACAGACCTCCACAAGTATGTATTCCAATGGATGGGGAAGTGCATAGAGTTCGTATTCATGCCTACATTAAAAACTCTGATGCATTCGAAATCTATTCACCGTATGAAGTTGAACAGAAGTATATGGGATATACAGACTTTGTTCTGTCATGCAAGCCTTGTTCCTATAAAATCAAGATCACGTCGAATCACACTCGGTGCTCTTCTCAATCTGGTCCAGCTTTTGGTGATCCGAGAATCTGTTGCAAAACGTGTATCCATTTAGAAAATTCAGGTGGAAATAATGATGTAGGGTGCGTTGGTGGCTGGAAGCTACAGAAAGCAGGCCTAAGTGGGGGGGAATTGATGATGGAACAGGAGGACGATCCGCCGTATGAGCGTATATTAAATCCCTCATTACCAAGTTCAGTGCTTCACTGCTTCACTTGCTTTTCGGGTGGTAATGATTATGAAGATATATTAGAATTGTATGATCGCTGTGCAAGAGTATTGGAAGAGATTCCAATAAAAATCCAGTGTATATGCAATCCCCCAACTAAAGAACAAACTAATGATTTCCAATGATGCGACACAAACACCTTCTCTTCGTACCAATACTTGTAATTAGCCTGGTCACACTATCGCACAACCTACATGGACAGGATGTGTGGAGGAGGATTGACCTGCCGGAAGAGTACCGGAACTATATCTTAGGTGGAATAGCGGCGAAAAGTTTAATGGAAATGGTGGTTATTGCGCGCACTGAACCGTATGGAGGGAATGATGTTCCTTATTGTGTTTTATACACGACCAACGGTGGGGCTGACTGGACCACCACTGAAGTATGGTGTGGTGAGGATTCGAATTTCCCACAGAGTATATGGTACCTAGGTGATGATACATGGTACCGGAAAATGAATTGGGCACCGCATAGAACGCGGGGATACGGTAATCCGTGGAAACCTGCACCAATGCACTTAGTGTTCGACAAAATACAGGATATTGATGAGGAGTACTTATGGTTAACAGGTGATAATGGAGAAAGCGGTAAAGATGCAATAGATATTAGTACTGACCGCGGTGCATCATTTTCCCTGGTTGCATTAGATAGTAAATCCGTCAGTCGTAGCCTTGCAATGCGTACGAAAACAGAAGGCATACTTGCAATTAGTAAGTATAGCGAGGACATCTATAACGACTTTACAAGAATATACAAGACAGATGATAACTGGAAAACGATGACGGAGATAGAAAATACAGGATTGCCCCTGATTATATACTCATCCCTTGCCTATGCAGAGGACAGTACGCTGATACTTGCCGGCAGACAGGAAAGCATCAATGTACCGGGTAAGTGGCACATGTGGCGCTCAACTGATAATGGCGTATCGTGGGTCCCGGTAGAGTTCTTTAATACTCTTAATTACATACAAGATTTATATTTTCCGGAGAAAGGTGCCATTGGTTACGCTGTCAGTCCGGGGAACAGATTATACCGCACTACTAATAGCGGTCTATCGTGGACAGTAGTTAGCCCGCCTGTGCCAGTCCCAGCTTTAGACTCCTACATTGTACCGTTCACTAACAACATTGTCTTTTTATTACGCCCCGGTACCATCTACTATACAACTACCGGTGGTGTTTCAGATGTCAATGAAGCTACAACCCACGACAACCCAA
>JACFNA010000034.1 GCA_019455085.1 Chitinophagaceae bacterium | reverse complement strand
GGCACGGAATGACGACCCTATTAGTGGTGGGTGAAGGACACCCACCACTAAAAAAAACCAAGTCATTGCGGGCGCCGACCCGCAATCTCGTGTATCATCCTAATATTCCCTTTCCGGCCTAATGAATTAAAACAGGCCAAACAACTGCGCATCTATCTGTGAGATAATCTCACCAAGATCCTCGTCCTTTTCAGCAAACTTGTTTTTATCTGCATCGATAATAAGCAGCGGGCCTTCTTTATAGGAAGCAATCCATTTATTATAGAAATCATTGAGCTTTTTAAGATAATCCAAACGGATATTTTCTTCGTACTCCCTGCCGCGCTTTTGAATCTGCGACACGAGTGTGGGCACAGAAGCATTCAGATAAATCAGTAAATCCGGAGGTTTTACCATTCGCTTGAGCGTTTCGAAAAAAGTAAAATAATTCTCAAAATCACGTTTATTCATCAACCCCATTTCATGCAGGTTGGGAGCGAAAATATGAGCATCTTCATAGATAGTCCTGTCCTGAATAATAGTCTCCGTACCCTGTTGGATTTCGAGAAGCTGAGCCAGCCTGCTGTTCAAAAAATAAATCTGCAGATTGAAGCTCCATCGTGGCATATCCTCATAAAAATCATAGAGGTAAGGGTTGTGATCCACATCTTCAAACTGTGGAATCCACTTGTAATGTTTACTAAGCAGTTGGGTAAGTGTTGTCTTCCCGGCTCCGATATTTCCAGCCACAGCAATGTGCTTGGGTTTCGTCGATTTCGCCATCTATTTATTTTTCTTTTGTTCGTTATCGCGCACCCACAAATTACCGAAAAAACGTATTGGAATGTAAAAAGTCGCTGCGGAAAAATTAAAAATAATTAAGCCCCATAGCATTTCTTACCAGTACCATGGTTTTATTGGCGTGCTCGTTGGCCTTTTCCGCTCCCTCCGTCATGATCCTATTGATATAAGGCTCATCTTCCATAATTTCATAAATCCGTTTCCGGATAGGAGCCACAAAAGCCACCATATCCTCTGCCAACTGCTTCTTCAGGTCACCATAACGCACAGTGCAGTTTTTATAAGCCATTTCAAAATGGCTCACTGTATCTGAAGCACTCACCAACTTCATCAGTGCATACAAATTTTCAATATAGTCGGGCATATCCGAGTCAGGTGCTGTAGGGCCACTATCGGTCTTAGCCTTCATCACCTTTCTGCGGATAACCTCATCCTCATCTGTCAGATAAATGGTTGCATTTTCATTGACACTCTTACTCATTTTTCCTTCTCCATCAAGCGATGGAATCTTTACCAGGTTATGATTAAAATTGAATGCCACCGGCTCGGGAAAAACCTCACCATATCGATGATTAAATCTATTCGCAAAATTTCTTGTCATCTCCAGGTGCTGCTCCTGGTCTTTCCCCACTGGTACGTACTTCGCCAAATGAATAAGGATATCAGCAGCCTGTAATACCGGGTAGGTCAGCAAGCCGGCATTGACATTATCAGGGTGTTGCCTTACTTTCTCCTTAAAGGTGACCGTCTTCTCCAATTCACCTTTATAAGCCAGCATATTCAGATAGAGATAAAGTTCTGGTGTGGTATAAAGGTGGCTTTGATTATAAAGTGTAGCTTTTTGGGGATCGATACCCGCAGCCAACATAGTGGCTATCACATTCTTCACATGTTCCTTTAGTGTTGAGGTATCCGGATGCGTCGTCAGTGAATGCAGGTCTGCCACAAAAAAATAGCAGTCATAATCATCCTGCATCTTCACATAATTTGCCAGTGCCCCAAAATAATTTCCGAGATGCAACGACCCTGTGGGCCTGATCCCGCTCAGGACAATTTCCTTTTTCTTTTCCATCAGGCGGCGAAGATAATAATAAAAGGACTTTGAGAAAATGCACGCTTACAGAAGCCTTTTTGTTATCAAATTCTGAAAAATGAGGAACAAACCAAATTAGTGGTTCTCAAAACCCTATCTGCTTCAAAAGGAATTATATTTGCCAAATGCAAGTGACACCGGAATTAATAGACAGATTGGCGCACCTCTCAATGTTATCATTCACAGAAGAAGAGAAATTAGTGATGCAGTCCGAACTGGAAAAGATGCTGGGTTTTATCAACAAACTTCAGGAGGTGGACACTACCGGAGTAAAACCCGCTATGCATATTGCGGGCGGTATCCCCTTCTCACGAAATGATGAGGTAAGAGGTGAACTGCCGGCCAGCCTGAGTTTTAAAAATGCGCCTTCACACGATGACACCTATTTTAAAGTTCCAAAAGTCATAAAAAAATAAATCTATGTCCACAGTCATTAAACTGGAAGAAATCAGGAAAAGTTACTACCTCGGGAAACAGGAACTTAAGGTGCTAAAGGGTATTTCCCTGGAGATCTTCAAGAATGAATATGTGGCTTTGATGGGGCCAAGCGGTAGTGGAAAATCGACGCTGATGAATATTCTCGGATGCCTCGACTCTCCTACCTCTGGCAGATACGTTCTCAACAACCAGGATGTGAGCAAGATGGACGATAACGATCTTGCTGATATCCGAAACAAAGAAATCGGTTTTGTATTTCAACAATTTAACCTGTTGCCCAGGATGACAGCCGCAGAAAACGTTGCCCTGCCCATGATCTACAGCGGCGTATCAAAGAAAGAGAGGATGGAACGTGCACTGGAAATGCTTGATCGGGTAGGTCTTGCCGACAGAAGCCATCACAAACCCAATGAACTTTCGGGTGGGCAAAATCAAAGGGTTGCTATTGCACGGGCATTGGTAAACAGCCCCTCTATCATTCTGGCAGATGAACCCACAGGAAACCTGGACTCTAAGACTTCGGTTGAAATCATGCATATTTTCGACAAAATACAATCAGAAGGAAATACAGTAGTACTGGTAACCCACGAAGAGGATATTGCACAGTTTGCACATCGCATCATTCGCCTGAAGGACGGAGTCATCGAGACTGACCACAAGACGGCTTCGTTGGTTTCCAAATAACACCAAAAATATTTCAGCAATGTCAATGAAGATATATACCAAGACAGGAGATAAAGGTACTACAGGCCTGCTTGGAGGAAGGCGCGTCTCTAAAGGAGACCTGCGTATTGAGTCGTACGGAACTGTTGATGAACTCAACTCATTCGTAGGGCTGCTGGCAGACTATCAGACAGATGAACCCATTAAAACGACTCTGAAAGAAATCCAGGACAGGTTATTTACTATCGGCTCAGAACTGGCTACCGACCCCGAAAAGAAACTCAAAATGCCACTGCCCGATTTACACGAGTCTGACATAGAATTTTTGGAAAAAGAGATGGACAGAATGGATGAAGATTTGCCTGTAATGAAAAACTTCATCCTGCCCGGAGGGGCACCTATTGTATCGTATGCACATATTGCACGTACTGTCTGCCGCAGAGCAGAGCGCAATTGTATCAGGCTCGATGCAGAAGAAAATAATGTACCGCCACTGATTATAAAGTACCTCAACAGACTGAGTGATTACTTCTTCATGCTGGCGAGATATACAGGTTTCAGGAATAATATTCCTGAAATTATCTGGAGAGCCAGGGTGTAATAAACACTTCCCTGCATCCAATCATAAACCTTATTTGCAGCATTCATAAAATAGCCACAATGAACGACTTCTTAAAAGATCTTTTTAAATCACAGGACTATGACCCCAATCAGTTTTTCCTTATTGCAGGGCCATGTGTTGTAGAAGATGAAGCACTATTGACCACAGTGGCTACAGAAGTATCCCGTATTTGCCGTGATCTGGGTATCCCCTATATCTTCAAAGCCTCGTACCGAAAAGCCAATCGCACCAGCGAAAAAAGCTTTACCGGCATTGGAGATCATGAAGCACTGACACTGCTAAAGAAAACCGGCAACACCTTTCATCTGCCCACTACTTCAGATATCCATACTGCTGAAGAAGCCGCCATAGCAGCCGAATACATCGACATTCTTCAAATCCCTGCCTTCCTGAGCAGACAGACAGACTTGCTCCATGCTGCCGGAAAGACAAACAAGATTGTCAACATTAAAAAAGGACAGTTTCTCAGTGGTGGTTCAATGAAATTTGCCGTTGACAAAATCCTTGCTACCGGCAACAAAAATGTAATGCTCACGGAACGTGGCAACTTCTTTGGTTATACTGATCTGGTAGTTGACTTCAGAAATATTACCGTAATGCGCGAAATCGGAGTACCCGTCATCATGGATTGTACACACAGCCTGCAGCAACCTAATCAGACATCCGGTGTCACCGGTGGAAATCCTGAACTCATCGGCACTATTGCCAAAGCTGCTATCGCCACCGGCGCCGACGGGCTATTTATAGAGACGCATCCTGAACCTGCTATAGCAAAAAGCGATGGCGCCAACATGCTGAAACTCGACCGATTGGAAGCGTTGCTAAAGCAACTTACCAAAGTGAGAAAGGCAATCGTTTAGTCCCTGCCACATTTCAACTCACGCTCCCCGGGCAATCTCCCGGCTAATACCCGCAATATTTATTTAGCAGTACGTTCTGAATAATATCCGGAAAAGAGACATTCCTTATTATTATTGCCCGGCAAAGTGGAGCCAAAGCTCACTGGGATTAGTTTTTAAATTCATTACCCAGCGCTTCAGGGCAGAGGCATGAAAGTCTCTCGTAACAAGGGATTTAGCCACATTAAGCACAATTAAACCAGCCAGCGAAAATTTCCCAATCCTTATTCCGAAATAGAAATATGCAATTGACAGAAGCCCGGATACTTACCCGTGCAAACTATAGCGTCAAGTAATTTTCTCTGAAATTTTCTGGAAATATGATCGTAATCCATCGTGGCTACTCCACTTTCACTCTGGGGTCAATCACGGCATACAGCATATCCGACAGGATATTGATAAGCACAAAGATTGTAGCTGCCAGCAATACAGAGCCCATCACGACGGGATAATCCAAATTCTCTAACGCATCTACGGTTACTTTCCCAATACCCTTATAACCAAAAATATATTCTACGAAAAAAGAACCAGCCAATAGTTCTGCAAACCATCCGGTAACTGCTGTCACTACAGGGTTCAGCGCATTGCGCAGTGCGTGCCCCCATATCACACGCTGTTTACTTAATCCCTTGGCATAGGCTGTCCGAATAAAATCCTGGTTCAACACATCAAGCATGGAAGAACGCGTGAGTTGGGTGACAATGGCAAGTGGCCGGATACCTAACGTCACTGCAGGCAATACCATATTCTGAAGGGTGATGTAACGCTGTCCTGTCGTTTCATTAATATCAAACCAGCTTCCAGTGAGTGGTAAACCAGTATATTGATGTAATACCAGCCCGAATACGTATGCTATCACAATCGCCATGTAAAAGGAGGGTGCTGAAATTCCAATTACACTGGTGACCACCGCCGAAGTATCCATCCAGGTATTCTTCTTTACTGCTGCTAATATTCCTAAGGGAATCCCCAGCATGATGGCAATCAGCATCGCTGCTACGGCAAGCATCACGGTACCGGGAAGTGCTTCCATCAACACGGCGGTCACTTCCTTTTTTGTCTGATAACTTCTACGGAGATACGGTATTTTTAAACCCAGCTTAGTGTCTCTCCCCAGAAAAAATCCTCTTAATTGTTTTTGCTCAATCTCTGCTTTTGTGTGGATGGAGACAGGCGAAATATCGTTGACATAAAAGACAAACTGCTTCCACTTAGGCTGATCCAGATAAAGCTCCCTGCGGATATTCTCAATCGTTTTTGCATCGCCTGACTGCCCGAGCACCATTCTGGCAGGATCGCCAAATGCCTGGAAAGTGAGAAAAACGACCATCACCACCCCTACCAGTACGAGGATGCCATACAATAATTTTTTGACGAGTATCTGAAACATTGGTTATTTGCCGGCAGCAGAAAGAGAAGCTTTACCCCACTTCTTCTTCACAACCGGTCCATGCATCAAATATAATTCAGGATTTGTTCTCGCTGCAGTTTTAAATGCAACTGCATCCAGCGACAATATCGGGATATCGTACGCATGTTCCACATTGAAAAACCGGTCTGCATCTGATGGGTCAGCAGTCACAACGTATATTTTACGCCCCTCACTCCCGGCCTTATCGAATATCTTTTTGAAGGCTGACGCCCACGATCCGGAAGTTGCTGCCACATTCGTTGTATAAAACAAATAATAATCCGCATCGGCCATAAGGATACTTTCTGTAGTGTCATTCCCCTCAGGAGTAATCAGATTGTAATCCTTAATAGGTGGCTCGTTGTTGTACCCCTTCTCGATAATCACATCCCTGCGGCTCACAAACGTCCACGATGAATCAGGAAGATCTTTTACAGAAAACTCTTCCTTCACCCCACCCTTTTCATACACAAATACATAATCCTTTTTGTCGGGTACTGCATCGGCCGGCATCTTTCGCAATTCCAGAATATCATTTCCGGTTTTGAATGGAAGACAGTCCACCAGCGGCATATTACGCATCACGTACCACTGGAAACCTATTACAATCACCACTGAAAATAACAATAGCAGAAAACTCACGGCCATGGTAAATAACTGTTTGATATGCTTCTGTCCAAGAATTAGTATCAATACAAGAACCAACAACACAATATCCTTGATGAAAGACTGCATGGAAGTGAGCGGCAGACAATCACCAAAACATCCACAGGTAGCTATCTTTCCCGAAAGTGCCGCATAGCCTGTAAGCCACGAGAAAAATACAATCAGAATAAAGGTGAGCCAGATAAAAAACCGTTTCCATATTCCCAGCAACAACCCTACGCCCACAATAATTTCAAGCGTGATGGTCAGAAACGAAAACTCCAGCGAGAATCCATGCAGCCAATTCATCAGCCCGGGTAGAAACCCATCTGCTGCCCACCGTTCAAAAAATTCCTGCATCTTGTACGAAAGACCGTTGGGGTCATTCGCCTTTACCAATCCGCTAAAAATAAAAAGCACGCCGACAATCCATCGCGCGGCATTCACAATCATTTTCATAATAAGTTAATTTATCAGTCAGGGTTATTCATCAGAATCAGTGCAAACACTGCATAGTTCAATATATCATAGAGGTTGGCATCCACACCTTCGCTCACCAGCGTCTTGCCATCATTCTTAAGTATCTGCCTGATGCGCAGTATCTTGGAAAGAATCAGGTCTGTAAGTCCATGCTGATTCATATCGCGCCAGGCCTCACCATAATCGTTGTTCTTCTTTTGCAACAGGTCAAGTGCTGCACGGACACTTTCGTCATAAAGCTGAGCTACTTCTTCCACCGGCAGATCCCACTTATCATGTGTAATCCGTAATTGTATGAGACCGATTATGGCATAATTGACGATTCCCCGGAATTCATCCTCAATCGGATCACCAATCTTTTGCACGACATTCTCCTGAATATTTCGAATCCGCTTTGCTTTAATATACAACTGATCAGCTACCGTAATCATGCGGTACACCCGCCAGGAAGTACCATAATCAGCCGTTTTTTTCAAAAAAATCTTCTTACAGGTATCGATTACCTCTATAAATTGATTATCAGTAGTACTTTGCATCATACGCGTCAAATTTAATTGAAATAAATTATGTACACACTCAATTGCAGAGGAAGGCTTATTTCTCTGGAACAACCTCTGGTAATGGGTATCATGAATTACACCAGAGATTCATTCTATCAGGGAAGCCGTTTGCCTGATAAGGAGGCTGTGCTCACAAGTGCGACCCGTATGGCTGAAGCAGGTGTTGATATTATTGACATCGGCGCTCAAAGTACACGTCACGGAAGTACCCGGATTAGTGCAGAGGAAGAAATTGAAAAGCTGGCCGGCCTCATTCCCGAAATCGTGAAACATACGGGCAAGATTATCTCCATTGACACCTATCATGCACAAACTGCAAAAGCAATGGTTGACGCAGGAGCCCATATTGTAAATGATATAAGCGGAGGCACCATGGACCCGCAAATGATAGATACCGTAGGTAAACTGGGAGTTCCCTACATCTGTATGCACATTAAAGGAACTCCGGAAAACATGCAGCAACATACCGATTACAGAGATATCCTCGGAGAGGTACTGGAATACTTTATTGAACGAACTGACAAATGCAGGAAAGCGGGTATTCAGGACATCATCATAGACCCCGGATTTGGATTTGCCAAAACGATCGACCAGAACTATTACCTGCTGAAAAACCTTACTGCATTTAAAATCTTTGACCTGCCCATCCTTGCAGGCTTGTCCCGTAAATCAAGTATTTACAAAACTCTTCAGATTACCCCTGAGGAAGCACTGAATGGCACCACTGTACTCAACACCATTGCACTGATGAATGGTGCCCACATCCTTCGTGTACACGACGTGAAAGAAGCAAGGGAGGCCGTGTCATTATTCAAAGTTTATACTGAAGCTACGGGCAAATAGACACTCCGGAATCCGAAAAAGAAAAGCAATAAATGAAGTCGCCAGTGTCGAATAAAAAAACCGGCACTGTATGCACCGGCTTTGTTTACAGGGTGGCTGATGGGTCTCGAACCCACGACCCTCAGAACCACAATCTGATGCTCTAACCAACTGAGCTACAGCCACCGTAATTGAGGAGCGCAAAAATAGTCAAAAACTTTTGTTAAGAGCCAAAATTTTAAATAAAAACCTACCGCTCTTTCGTTCATAACTACCATTTATAACAATTTAAAATTTCGTTAGGAAGATAACGAAACAATTTTGCGTCCAATTACTTCAAAAAATAAAAAATAAGAAGAAAATTCTGGAAATTATGAAATCAAGATTAATGGTTTTTCTGGCATTATTTATAACGACAACCGCATTTGCGCAATATCCGCAGGGAGCGAGGCAAGGGAATGGCGGCCAGGCTATGAATGCCGGAAGGTTTTATGGTAAAATAGTAGATGCCACTAGCGGAAAACCAATTGAAGCAGTTACAATACAGTTATCTCAAAACAAAATGAATCCGGCTACAAAGGAAACTGAAGAGAGTGTGGTAGCCATCGTATTATCTGATAAGAAAGGAGAATTCACTATTGAGAAACTGCCGGTAATGGCAAAATACACGCTCCTGGCAACTGCCGTAGGATATACTCCAATAGTAGAAGAACTTCAGTTTGACCTGAAACCCGGTGGCGATCCTTCCCAAATGATGGCTGCCCTCGACAAAGATCTTGGAAATCTTAAAATGGCTCAGGACGTACAACAACTTCAGGGGGTGGTAATCACAGGTAATAAGAGTATGATGCAAATGAATATCGACAGAAAGGTATTTAATGTCGATAAAAGTATTACAAGTGCCGGAGGTACTGCCGTAGATGTCATGAAGAATGTGCCATCAGTAAATGTAGATATCGACGGCAACGTTTCACTCAGAAATAAAACACCACAAATATTTGTCGACGGGCGGCCTACTACTTTGTCACTCGATCAGATTCCATCAGACGAAATTGAAAGCGTAGAGATTATAAGTAACCCATCAGCAAAGTTTGATGCTTCAGGAGGCGGTGCAGGAATCCTGAATATTGTCTTGAAGAAAAACAGGAAAGCAGGTTATAACGGAAGTGTCCGCGCGAATGTAGATACCAAACTAAGCTCAGGTATTGGTGGTGACTTCAACATAAAGCAGGGAAAAATTAATTTCTTTGGAAATGGAATGTATAACCAGAGAAAGTCTTCAGGCACTCAGATTACCTTTCGTGAAGATAAACTGAATAATACCCTTGCCACCTTCAACCAGACAGGTAAAAACAACAACGATGGCCACTTTGCATTCGTACGTGCAGGTATCGATTACCTCATTGATAATAGAAACACACTCACCATTTCCGGTAATCTTGTGAATGGTAATTTTGATAACAACGGTTTGCTTTCTCTCACCAGAGATACTACCATTGGCAACTATTTCTCCAGTGAGACTGGTAAAATCAATAACCAGTCTTCATTCAACTTTAAAAATACCGGAGGTTCACTCGGTTTTAAACACAACTTCGCAAAGCCCAATAAATCAATCACTGCCGACATCAATTACTTTGCCAGCAACAACTCAGGCAATTCATTATCAAAAACTCAATATTTTGACGATCTGGGCAACCCCAAATATGGAGAAGGAAATCAATTGATGCAATCCAGTGGTACCAACAAGAATTTTATTGCCCAGACCGATTACACAGATCCTCTGACTGAAAACAGTAAACTGGAGGCCGGACTTCGCGCAAGTGTAAGAAACTATGCCAGCGAAAGCCTTAACTTCTTATACAACCAGGGTACCGGAAAGTATGACCCCATTCCGGTGCTGAACAGTCATTTTAAGTTTAACGACCAGGTATATGCGGGATACGTAACCTACTCACAAAAGATAGACAACTTTTCTTTCCAGTTGGGAGGCAGAGTAGAAAGCTCATTCTATTCCGGAACGCTGATAGATAGTAACCAGACCTTCAGGAACCAATTTCCATTCAGCTTTTTCCCAAGTGTATTCCTGACTCAGAAGATCGACGACAAGCAGGACTTACAGTTGAATTACTCCAGAAAAATCAACCGTCCAAACTTCTTCCAGCTGATCCCTTATTACAACTTCCAGGATTCACTAAATATCACACGTGGTAACCCGGGCCTGACACCGGAATTCACCAACCTGATTGAACTGTCATATCAGCTCAACATGAAGAGAGGCAACAACCTGCTGGCCACAATATATTATCGCAATACGAACGATCTGATTGCGAATAACACCTACAGGGATGCCAATCCACTCTCCCCATTGGCAGACAGCATCTTTGTATCAAGCTACATTAATGCAAACAAAAGCTCCGCATACGGTCTGGAATTAATTCTGACCAATAAAATTGCCAGCTGGTGGAATCTTACAAGTAACGTAAACCTGTATAACAACCAGATTTCGGGAGTGCAGGCAAGTTCTTCTCTCTCTAACAGTCGTGTGAGCTGGTTTGGAAAGCTGAACAGTACCTTCAGTTTACCGAAAAACTTTTCTATCCAGCTTACTGCCGATTACACCAGCAAGACAATTTTGCCACCCGGCAGGGGCGGCAGTGGCGGTGGTATGATGTGGGGAGGCCCGCGTGCTACAGCTAACGGATACTCTGATCCCAACTACGGATTTGACCTCGCGATCAAGAAAGACTTTCTCAAAGACAAGTCGGCCTCTATTTCACTCAGTGTAAACGATATTTTCGCCACACGTGTGTACAGGACACATTCAATGTCAGAATTCTCAAAAGATGTCTATACCATCCAGGACAACCAGAGCTACAGAGACCCTCAGGTATTCAGACTGAATCTGAGTTGGAGGTTCGGTAAATTCGATACCTCTCTCTTCAAAAGGAAGAATATGAAAGGTGATCAGGAAGGGATGCAAAATGGAATGCAGGGGATGCAGGGAATGCAATAAGAACCATGTTTTGATAAATCAAAAGCCCTGTGGAATTCACGGGGCTTTTTTATATCCCGGATCGGGAATTACAATTTACTTTATTTAACTGCTGCGGAATGTTAGAAAAAAATACCTGATTATTTCCTGTTGAGATATTCAAGCACATCACCTGATTCAATAACCGGTAATCCGTGCACACCACCGGCATACCAGTAAACCCAGGCAAGTTTTTCCTCACCATCATCCGTATAAACTACTGACTGCACTCTTTTATACCTCGACACCTCAGGTGGCTCCGGATGAAGACCTTCGTACTCATCTAATTGACCAATCACAAAAGAAAACAATTCCGGTTGCTGAATACGATATAATTCTCCCACTATAAAACGCTCGTCTTCCACAGGCGTGCCCACTATGATATCCCCCATTATGCTCAGTATTCCTCTTGCTCTTGCAGTGCCTGCAAAATCAAAGTAACGGCATATATATTCGTAATCGGGAGTGCCGAAGCCTCTAAGAAGCGAGCTATATACAAACAGATAATCTGTCTTTTCAGAAGTCATCTTATTAAAAATTGATTCAAAGTCAGACCACTAAGTTACGCATTCTTCTCGTCTGAAGAAAGGCCTTCGGCAGATTGCTGCAATCCCTTCTCCGGTCTCATCTGAGGGAAGAAAAGCACATCCTGAATAGACGGGCTGTTGGTAAGTAACATCGCCAGGCGGTCTATTCCAAAGCCGATACCACTGGCCTGCGGCATTCCGTACTCAAGTGCCCTAAGGAAGTCATAATCAATATACATTGCTTCATCGTCGCCACGTTCCATAAGCTTTAGTTGCTCCTCAAAACGGCTTCGCTGATCAATCGGGTCATTGAGCTCACTATACGCATTGGCTACTTCCTTTCCATTTATCATCAATTCAAAACGCTCTACCAGTCCGGGTTTACTGCGATGCTTCTTGGTAAGCGGACTCATCTCAACCGGGTAGTCAATTATAAAAGTTGGCTGGATATAATGTGCTTCGCATTTCTCAGAAAAAATCTCATCGATCAGTTTGCCTTTCCCCATGGTCTCATCAGCGTGGATACCTAATTGTTTGCACACTTCACGAAGTTGCAATTCATCCATCCCTTCAATATCAATTCCGGTATGTTCTTTAATCGCTTCATACATCGTCACTCTGCGATATGGAGCTTTAAAATCAATTTCATTTTCACCATACTTTGCCACAGTAGTACCGTTTACGGCCTTTGCTGTATATTCCAGCAATTGCTCTGTAGTCTCCATCATCCAGAGATAATCTTTGTAGGCTACATAGAATTCCAATACGGTGAACTCAGGATTATGGGTTCTGTCCATCCCTTCATTCCTGAAGTTGCGGCTGAACTCATAAACCCAATCGAACCCGCCCACCAATAATCTTTTCAGATAAAGCTCATTGGCTATTCGCAGATAAAAGGGTATATCCAGAGCATTATGATGTGTCACGAAAGGACGTGCGGCTGCCCCTCCGGGGATGGCTTGCAACACGGGCGTATCCACCTCCAGTGCACCACGCTCATTCAGAAATTCACGAATAGCATTGATCATCTTAGTGCGCTTAACAAAGGTTTCCTTTGTTTGCGGATTAATGATAAGATCAGCGTATCGCTGTCTGTATCTGAACTCTGCATCAGTAACCTCATCGAATGTCTCTCCATCTTTTTCCTTCACCACAGGTAATGGGCGCAATGCCTTGCTCAGTATTGTAAAAGATGTGACGTGCACCGAGGTCTCCCCTGTCTTGGTAATAAACACAAATCCGGTAACACCAATAATATCCCCGATATCCAGCAGCTTCTTCCACACATTGGTATAAAGGCTCTTATCTTCATCGGGAGCAATATCATCCCGTCTGACATAAAGCTGAATCTTACCGGTGCTATCCTGCAATACAGCAAAGGAAGCCTTTCCCATATCCCGGAACCCCATAATCCTGCCCGCAATGCTCACATGGGCATAATCCTCTTTCTTCTCTTCCGAAAAATTCTTTTTTATGTCTGCCGCATTATGGGTCACATGAAATTGTGGGGCAGGATAACTATCGATCCCTGCTTTCTCAAGTTCCTGCAATTTCTCGCGCCGGATCACTTCCTGCTCTGACAAATGCTCATTACTCATTTTCTGCTTTTTTATGCGGTGCAAAGGTAATATTTGGGCAGGGTATTTTCCCTGCAATGTAGAAGTTTTATAATGTAATTGGGCTTTTGCTCATCGCTATGCGCTTTAATTCTCCTGCGAGACCATTCGTACACACCAGGGCCTCCCTATTAAAACTCTCTACTTACTTCAAGGCGGCAGGAGTTGTGATTAGTAGTAACTTAGTTCGGCAAACCCTTCGACACTCAATTCTTCAGCGCGTCGGTCAAATAATGGTTCCTTAAGCTTCTCTGTGTCAATGAAACCCTTAAGATTATTTCTAAGGGTCTTTCTTCTGTGCGCAAATGATGCTTTCACTATTTTCTTAAAATCCTTTTCACTTTTTACCGGCAGCAATTCCGTGCGTGCATTCAGCCTGATCACTGCACTCTCTACCTTGGGAGGCGGGTTGAAAGCATGTCGGCTTACAGAAAATAAATAGCTTACATCATAATAATATTGTGTCAACACGCTAATAATTCCATAGTCTTTGGTTCCGGGTTTGGCAGCAATCCGCTCAGCTACTTCCTTTTGGAACATACCCACTACATGGGTTACCGAAGGATACCAGTCCAGTATCTTAAAAATAATTTGAGAGGAAATATTATATGGGAAGTTTCCAATTACAGTAAAAGGCACCTCAAATGGTTTCTCCATTTCCAAAAAACTTTTATGAATAACCTTCAGTTCCGGATACTGCTTTTTCAGGTAATCCACCTTTTCAGCGTCGACTTCTACCGCAAGGAAATTGATACCCTGCTTTGCCAATAGGCCTTTTGTCAGAGCACCGCCTCCAGGGCCCACTTCCAGCAAAGCACTGTGATCATGCGCTTCAAGGGCCTTCAATATTTTGTTCACCACACCCTCATCTTTAAGAAAATGCTGTCCCAGTGACTTTTTCAAGTGATACATTGGTGCAAGATAATTGTTTCGCTTATTTCCACAGATGCATATTGATCGAATAAAAGGAGGCTGCTTTTTCAGGGCAGCCTCCAAACATTTCATCCTACAGGTTGATTACTTAAAATCATCCTTCGTAACCCCTTTATTAACCTGCACATTTTTTACCTGCACTTTCATCTCCTGCTCGCCCATTGGGGTATCTACAGTCATTATTATAGTATAAGGGAAGAAAATATTTTCAACCTTTGTATAATTACTGTATTCTGAAGTCTGGCTTACACTCTGTCCACCCACTTCCATTGTGGTAATAGACTTCAGCATATATCCGGTGGTCTTATCGTACCATTCAGTAGTTTCATGGCCTGAGGGGCTCTTTACCACCAGCTTATAAGCATCTTTTCCATCTACTTTTTCAGTTCCTGCTACCTGCACAGAATAGCCACCGCCATTCAGGTAAAACAACTGATCAAACAGCCCCTTCTTTTCGTTCCTTATTTTCAATTCTTCAGGCGCATAATCCATTTTTTGTCCCATCTGGATCTTCCAACCACTCTTGCCATCGAAAATATCTTCGACAATCGGCTGACCATTCATTACAATAGCCATATAACTTAAATTGGGCGCCATTTGCTTTTCTTCCATATCCATATCCATTCCCTGAATATTAATAGTACCTGTGCTGTGCACTGATGTAACCGTCTTTAATACATCGGCTCCACCGATTGCATTAATATACTTCTCAATAATCTCCTTTGCACTTACGTTGGCAGGCACTTCTGCACTTGCAGCCGGTTGTGCGGTTACAGGATCAGCATATTTATCATACAATTTTATGGGGTAACCCAATTTCTCAAGGCCCGGTTTCACTACAGACTCCTTACCTACAACTACTATCCGTGCATTATCATGGCTAAAGTATTTCTGAGCCACTCTTTGAATATCATCTATGGTCACTTCACTAACCTTCTTGAGGTAGTTGCGATAAAAATCCTTATCAAGCCCGTTAATCAGGATGTTGCTTGCAAAGGTGGCCGGTACGGCCGGGTCTTCCAGACCTAACGCAAAATTTCCGCTATACAGGGCTTTGGTCTCTGCCAATTCCTTATCTGACACTTTCTCCGTTCTGATTCTATTTATCTCCTTCATTATTTCCACGACGGCGCTATCCACTTTATCATTTCTCACCTGCGCTGTGGCAGAAAAAGTAGTCTGATATCTCCCGGGACCTATAGAGGAATAGGATCCGTAGGTGAATCCGTGTTTCTCCCTAAGATTTTGAAACAAACGGCCACTGCCACCTCCCAGAATCTGATTAGCCAGTAAAACAGGGAAAAAATCAGGAGAAGACATGGGTAGATTCACAAGATTTGTAACTGTAATCTCAGACTGCACCGCACTGGGTACATCTACTAAATCTATTTCAGTTTGGGCAGGATTCGCCACGTTTGCAATAGTGGGAAGCACGAGTGTATTCCCTTTCCAATCTCCAAATGCCTTTTCAGCTAACGACTTCGCCTGAGCAGGGGTAATATCACCAACGAATGTCAAATAGCTTCTGGAAGGCGTAATATATTTTTCGTAAGCATCCTTAACATCCTGAAGAGTAATGCTACTCAGTGATTGCTCGGTGTTGAATTCTCCCATTGCAGTATGCCTGCCATAGCTTAGTGCCTTCACAACTCTCCCTGAAATTGCCGTGGCGCTTCTCTCAGAAGCTTTAAGGGCAGTAAGTGCCATAGATTTCAATTTATCCAGAGATGCTTGTTCCATCGCAGGATTCCTGAGCGCTTCAGCCATCAGCATAAAGGTTTTCTCAAAATAGCGAGTGAGTGCACTTGCACTACCGCCACCTGCTGTCAATCCTATTTCGGCCCCCATCTGATCCACTGCTTCATCAAATTGTGCTTTTGTCATTGCCTTTGTGCCTTCTGACAACATTGAGCCCATCAGATTTAATGTCCCCGCCTTATCTCCTTCAAAAACAGGTCCGGCATCAATTCTAAGGTTTGCCGACACCTTGGGAAACTTGTGATTTTCAACTACTATGACGGTCATCCCGTTATCCATCTTAAACTCAACCGGATCCTTAATTGAAAGCACCGGAGCAGGGCCGGCTTTCGGTGGTTTGCTTCTGTCGATCTTCTGTGCATTCACTGAAGCCACAATAAAAAATACCGGGATAATTAATAATAACTTTTTCATATTGTGTAATATTTTCTTTTTAGAATTGACGAATTATTTATCCTGTGCTTTTGGCAGATAATAAAGCACCAGTCTGCTATTCGGATCCAGATATTTCTTTGCCACCTCGCGAATCTGCTCTCTGGTAATAGATTGATACAACTTCAATTCCTCATTTATATAATTCGTGTTATTGAAAAACGTATAACCATTGGCGAGATTTTCAGCTACACCTAACATACTCTGATTGGCCGTTACAAGATTGTTTTCTACCTGATTCTTTAGCTTTTCCAGATCATTTTCACTAATCAGGTCCGTTCTCACCTTAGCTATTTCCACATCCATTTCGTGCAGCAGTGTATCAAGTGGGGTAGCGCCATTCGGCAATGCAAATGTCATGTACGCACCATAATCTTCTAGCGCATAGTTAAAAGCCTGAACAACCAAAGCCTCCTTTTTTTCATCCACCATCTTCCTGGCCAGTTTTGAGCTGGCTCCGTTTGACAGGTAGTTAGCTATCAGCTCAAGTACCCTGGCGTCGCTTGTATTCTCACCCGGAGTCCGATAGGCTGTAAGGATTGCCGGGATCTGTATATTGGCATCATACGCTGTGTCCACAATTTCTTTTGTAATCGGGGCCTCCTTCACATTGGGCTGCACCACCGGCTTTCCCTTAGCGATAGGGCCAAAATAGGCGGCTACCAATTGTTTGGTCTTTGCGATATCAATATCCCCGGCAATAGTCAGTACCGCATTGCCAGGCCCATAATACTTCTTAAAAAATGCCTGAAATTCCGGAAGCCTGGCTGCATCCAGATCTTCCATTGAACCTATCACACTTCTGTGATAAGGGTGATTAGTAAACAGTTTATCAAACACCACATTCACCAAATTGCCATAGGGCGCGTTATCCATTCTCATACGCTTCTCTTCCTTCACCACTTCATTTTGGGTCTTCACACCTATTTCATTTATAACGGGATGCATCATACGTTCACTCTCCAACCACAATCCCAGTTCCAGTTCGTTGGAAGGAAAAGATTCGTAGTAAAAGGTACGATCCTGTGTAGTGTTCGCATTGAAGTTACCACCGTGGTTCGATACAATCTTCATAAACTCTCCACGTCCGATGTTCTTGGAACCTTCAAATAAAAGATGTTCAAAAAAGTGTGCGAAGCCGGTTCTGCCATCGACTTCATTCTTTGATCCTACATGATACATAACCGTTACGGCTACCACCGGGTTGGTATTGTCCTGATGCAGAATTACGTGCAATCCATTTGGCAGATTGTATTCCGTAAACTTCACATTTTGTGCCTGGGCGCTTCCGGCCACTGCTATCACTGCTCCGGAAAGCAGGAAAAGTCTAAAAATTTTCAACATAGTATTTTTATAATTGGCCACAAAAGTACTGAATTGATGAGAGAGCGAATTTCACATTTAACCTATTCTTAATTTATAGAGGGTTTCGGGTTTCGAGTTTCAGGTTTCAGGTTGTGGGTGGTGGGTTGTGGGTGGTGGATGGTTTTTATTGTTATACAGATTCACTATTCTCTGCATTCTTACGCTGCATTATCTGATTCCGTACTTTTGAAAAAAAGAAGCCACATGATTACTATCAACAAGGATGAACTCGCAGAACGATTTATCAGATACGCACAAATTGACACACAAAGTGATCCGCAAAGTGGCACACACCCTTCATCAGAAAAACAAAAGAACCTTAGCAGGTTGCTCACAGAGGAGCTAATTCAGATAGGCATTACAGACGCTGAAATGGATGAATACGGATACGTATATGCCACCATTCCGTCTAATTCACCAAAAAAGAATATACCTGTAATCTGCTTTTGCAGCCATGTGGACACTGCTCCTGACTGCTCAGGTACGGATGTAAAGCCAATTATTCATAAGAATTATGACGGGACTCCTATTATATTACCAGACAATCCTTCTCAGGTGATAACTACGGAAGCACATCCTTACCTGAAAAAAAAGATGGGAGATGATATTATCACCGCATCAGGAAAAACACTTTTAGGGGGTGATGACAAGAGCGGAGTGGCTGCTATTATGCAAGCCGCCAAATACCTCATTACTCATCCTGAAATACTCCATGGGGAAATAAAAATCCTCTTTACACCTGATGAAGAAATAGGCGAAGGAACGGCTAAAGTAGATTTGAAAAAACTTGGCGCTCAATTTGGCTACACTCTCGACGGCGGTGAAGCCGGCAGTCTTGAAACAGAAACGTTTAGTGCCGATGCAGCCAAAATTGTGATTCAGGGTATCATAGCCCATCCCGGATATGCAAAAAACAAACTGGTGAATGCCCTGAAAATAGCGGGGGAAATACTTGCCGCCCTGCCGAAAAACGAATGGTCGCCCGAAACTACTGAAAAAATGCAGGGCTACGTGCATCCAACCAGAGTGGAGGGCATCGCCGAAAAAGCCACCATCGAATTTATCATCAGAGATTTTGATGACAATCTTTTAAAAGAACATGGAGACCGTCTGGAACATATTGCTGCTGAAGTCATCAGCCATCACCCCGGCGCAAAGATGAAATATACAGTGTATGAACAGTACCGTAACATGAAGAAAGTTCTAGATCAGCACCCTCAGGTTGCAACTTACGCAGCAGCAGCTATAAGCCGCACCGGACTTGAAGTGAAGACAGAAAGCATTCGTGGTGGAACCGACGGAAGCAGGCTTAGCTATATGGGATTGCCTTGTCCAAACCTCTTTACCGGGATGCAGGGTATTCATTCATTGCAGGAATGGATAAGTATTCAGGACATGGCCAAAGCAGCAGAGACCGTGGTACATCTGAGTATGATTTGGGAAGAGAACTCCTAAACCTCGTAATCCGGGATAGATACACTCCTAACAATTAAGTTAAAGTTTCCACATCCTATTCAGGCACAGTACATTTTTCAAATTACTTTTTACATTTGTCCATAAACCTGACTAAATGGATTTATTTCTCCTGCAGGTAGATTCCTTATCTACTGCTTCCCAGATTTCAAAATCACAAAGCCTTTGGGACGTACTCGTTAGTGGAGGTGTATTGATGATTCCGCTTGGCCTGCTATTCGTAGCTGCCATCTATTTCTTCTTTGAAAGATACATTGCGATCAGTCGTGCTTCAAAACTTGACAACAACTTCATGCAGATCATCCGCGACCATATAGTAAGTGGTAATGTAACAGCTGCCAGAAGCTTTTCAAAGAATAATGACAACCCTGTAGCACGAATTGTAGATAAGGGAATTCAGCGGATAGGAAAACCTATGGATGCTATTGAAAAGAGTATGGAGAACGTGGGGGTTTTGGAACTATATAAACTGGAGAAAAATCTATCGATCATCTCTATCATTGCACGTATTGCGCCACTGTTTGGTTTTCTGGGTACTATTATTGGTATGCTGGCGCTGTTCCGCAGTATTGCTACAAGTCCGGAGTACACGCCTAATACAATTGCAGATGGTATTTATATCAAAATGATTACTTCGGCTACCGGCCTTATCATTGGTATTCTTGCATATATCGGCCACAGTTATCTCTCTGCTCAGATAAACCGCGTACAAAACAAGATGGAAATTGCTACTGCAGAATTCACGGATATTCTCCAGGAGCCAACCAGATAATTTACAGGGGTAAACCAAAGAAAAAATGAGTATCAGAAGAAGATTTAAGAATGATGACACGGAACTGGATACAGGGCCGCTGAATGATATTCTGTTTATCCTGATGTTCTTCTTCCTGATTATTTCCACAATGGCCAATCCTAATGTAATCAAGATGAACAACCCGCGGGCCGATAGCGATGCCAAGGCTAAGCAAAGCGTGATTGTGAGTATTGATAAGAATCAGGATATTTTCCTTGGACAGAAAAAAATTCCTTTTGATTCACTCGAATCAATGCTACGAAGCCAATTGATAATTACTGATACATCCAAACCGGCAGTTGTAATCAATGCAGACTCTCTGGTAAGCTGGGGTGATATAGTTAAAATCATGCAGGTTGCCAAGAAGCTTGGAGCTACTACTTCTGCCTCTGTCAGTACTTCCAAATAGCTCTTATCATCCGCTCCCTGCCGTACATATCCTTTATTATCTCAACAGTATCTGCCGAGACAGCAAAAAGATCACGGACATACCCTGCAAGATTTTCATGTACTTCCAGATAAACCTTTCCACCGTTTCTGAGATGTATCCCTGCAAAGTGTAATATCTTTTTATAGAAAATCAACGGATCATCCTGTGGCACAAAGAGCGCTACAGAAGGCTCAAAATCTACCACATTTTTCGCGAGCAACTCCTTCTCATCAAATGGAATATAAGGGGGATTGCTCACAATAATATCTGCAGAAGGCAGCGCAGACCAGTTTATTTCATTCAGGAAGTCCAGTACCTGAAATTCCACATCTGCCTTCAAATCCCTGGCATTCTTCCTCGCCACATTCACGGCTCCTTCGCTGATATCACACGATACGACCCTTGCTCCAGGTAACTTTTTATTAATCGAAATAGGAATACAACCACTACCGCTTCCAATATCAATTACCATCGGTGTGCCCCCAGGATGATCTTTTGTAATGATATCTACCAATTCTTCTGTCTCAGGCCTCGGCACTAAAACGTTTTCATCTACGTAGAACTTCATCCCACAAAACCAGGCCTCATTAAGCACATACTGCACCGGTTTGTTTGTCAGCAATTCAGACTTGTATTTAACGAATCGTGTCAATTCTTCAATTGTAAGATCTCTCGTATCCATTTTGCGTTCCCACCCTTTCTTCCCGGTAATATTCTCAATTACCCAGTCTGCAATATTCGCAGCTTCCCGGTTCTCATAGATCGAGGTGAGCGATTCGGATAGGTCAGAATAAGCCTCAGTTGCTGTCATGAAACGAAGATAAATCAGGAAAAAATGATACAGGATTTTATTACCCGGCTTCGACTCAAATTTTCAGGTGTCGATTGATTACTGATGATGCGTAAAGGCTGAGGAAGCCCCATGAAATGACTCGTGAAAATACAACCGCTTTCATTATTCAGGCAGGCACTATCTGTGTGATGTCAAAACAATCCTATTTTTGTCAGAATCATTTCTCTATCTCTTGACCGACGAATTCT
>JACFNA010000033.1 GCA_019455085.1 Chitinophagaceae bacterium | reverse complement strand
GATACCAGCAAGGTGGTGGAGGTGGTGGTGAAATGAATGCACCTGATGGTTTAAGAGCAAATGTAAGGTGCGATTCCGTTTGCAGGTTGATTTAAGATTCCCAATCATACTATGCAACTCCCTCATTTATTCCCCTCCTTCCTTTATAGTTGATTATATTAATTAATTTCATTGCCTAATCAACTTTTATATGAAATCAACAATATTTACCGGCTTCTTTCTCTTGTGTTGCATTAACCTGGTCGCTCAGAAGGGGAAAAGTACTAAACCCGCAGACAGGTTTGCCGGTCTGGATACAGCCTTCAGCAGAGTATTAAAAGAATGGAAAGCGCCCGGCTTCGCAGTAGCCGTGGTAGAAAAAGATAAAGTGATTTATGCAAAAGGATTTGGGTACAAGGATGTGGAAAATAGATTGCCGGTGACTGTAAATACACAGTTTGCCATCGGGTCGTGCACCAAAGCCTTTACAGCCGGGATATTGGGAGTCCTTAAACTAAAGGGGAAAATCGATTTTGATAAACCGGTACACAACTACCTACCGGAGTTGAAATTTTTTAATGAAGACCTGACACTCCATGTTACTACCAAAGACCTGATGACACACCGTACCGGAATTCCAAGGTATGATTTTAGCTGGTACCTGTGGCCTTCACACAATGAAGACAGCCTGATAAAGCGAATTCAATATATGGAGCCTACGTATCCATTGCGCACTCAGTGGCAGTATAACAATTGGATGTACCTTTTACAGGGAGTCATTGGTGAAAAACTCACGGGTGAATCATGGCATAAAAATTTACAGGAGATGTTTCTGACGCCATTGGGCATGGCCCATACCAACTCTACGAAGAAGGAGCACGAAGCGTTCAATGATAATGCTATCGGATATCAGGTAGTGAATGACAGCCTGATAGAGCCGATGGACTTTTATGATATTGCGGGAATGGCTCCGGCAGGAAGCATTAACAGCACCGTGATGGATATGAGTAAATGGGTAAGCGTTTGGTTGAACAGCGGAAAATTTGAAGGCAAAGAAATATTGCCGGCATCTTATATCAACGAGGCCAAAAGCAGCCAGATGGTGATGGGTGGCGCCTTGCCTCAAAAGGAAAGTCCGGATATTTACTTTTCTGATTATGGGTATGGTTGGATGGTTTCCAGTTATCGCGGACATTACCGCGCGGAGCATGGTGGCAATATAGATGGATTCAGTGCTTCGGTTTCATTTTTTCCTGCAGACAGCATAGGAATTGTAGTGCTGGTAAATCAGAATGGATCGTCTGTGCCCTCAGTAGTGCGAAACATTATTTCCGACAGATTGCTGAAACTGCCTTACAAAGACTGGCAGACTACTCTGAGAAGTGCATACGAAAAAACCATAAAAGCCCAAAAGGAGGCACAGAATAAATCAGTAACAGATTCCAGTATGGAAATTCGTCAGGGCCACCCGTTAAAAGATTATCCGGGAGACTATTACAATCCCGGGTTTGGAAAAATTCAGATCGCCGTGAAAGGTGATTCGTTATTTGGTACTACCCCAATGCTCAAATTCTATTTGAAACATTATAACTACGATATTTTCGACTTGTTTTTTGTGGATAAGAAAAGAGGAATTGACTCCTCCTCTCCGGGACCAAAAGTGCAATTTTATATGAATGAAAAAGGAGATATCGAAGGGTTGGAGACACGTCTTGAAACAACGAAGGAGACACCTTCCAGGTTTGTCAGAGTGCCGGCTGCTGTGGAGATGTCGTTGGATAGTCTGAACCAATACGCAGGCACGTATAACCTAGGGGTTGATATCAGAATTTATACAAAGCCGGATGGGAAACTGTATATGTTTGTTCCCGGCCAGCCTGAATATGAATTACAATATGAGGGCAATGATCGGTTTGGTCTAAAGACGTTAAGCGGGTATCATATTCAATTTGTGAGAGATGATAAGCACAATGTCATTGAGGCCATTGCCCAGCAGCCTAATGGGAATTTCAAGGCGAAGAAAAAACAACCGTGAGGATAGGGGGATAAATAAGCTTTTCACGTTCTTCAGATTATTTTCTGGAAGTACAGGCCTTTTTATAAGATCCCGCTGTGGCATGCTTACAGGAATCGTCTTGTTTTTCTTTCAGGCTGCGCCAAATGAACTATAAACCGGATAGTATTGAGCCTGTTAATGAAGTTGCATTTAGTTTTCTCTGAAAACTTATCTTTATTGTTACTTCAGCCTTCAAGCCGGAGAGTGAATTTATGGTGCTCCGGATTTTTATAAAAAGTCTTCAGATGAAAAAATTGGTTATAGTATTTTTTTCGCTTCTCTTTTCTGCTACAGCGCTGACCCAGCCCTTTGATCTCAAGAAAGATTTTCGCCAAGCGCGGTGGTTTAATGACTCCCTGAAACAGATTATTGCAGATGCCGGCCTGGCTGGCTCATTTGATGCGGGTGAAGACGGCATGGAGCAGGTGTCTTTTGCAGTAATAGATCTTACCCACAAGAAGCCGTTGCTTGGTGGGGTCAATATGGACAACTTTATCTATCCTGCATCCGTATATAAGATGTATGTAGCTATGGAAGTACTAAAGCAGGTGAGCGAAGGTAAGTATTCACTGTACGATTCGTATGTAGTGCATTCGCCTAATGATGTGGACCACAGTTCTGAAATAAAGTGGGATCCGCGCCCGCTATTGAGAGGTGGAGATACGGTCACTCTTAACTACCTTATAGACCTGATGATTACACGTAGCGACAATTCCGCAGCTAATTGCCTGATAGATATTGCAGGTAGAAAAAACATCAATAACACAATGCACCAATACGGTTGGTATGGCAGTGAGGTAACGCGCAAATTCCTGAGCAGGAAGTTCGAGGATCCGGGTTATGATACTATCAAGGGCACTGAGACCAGCGCACTGCATGCAGCTTTGTTTATGTACGGGATCTACAAAGAGAATCTGGTTAACTTTTGGGTGAGTAAAGAGTTGTACTCTTTTCTAAGCAGGCAGTTGGATACTACGAAACTTGCCACCGGACTGCCTCGCAGTGCAGTATTCGCTCACAAATCGGGCTGGTGGAGCTATTACACCAATGATGTGGGGATTGTGGAAGATGGTAAGGTGAAGTTTATTATTTCACTGTTTACTCCTGTCCCTGAAGAGGAGGCAAGGCCGCGGATGAAGTTGGTTGCAGCACGTGTGTATCAGTTATTACTTCGCAGAAAATAACGAGTTAAATCAGAAAGACGGCGGGGAATTCTTTTCAGGATGGTCGCCTCAGTTGTTTTTTTGGCGTCTTTTCCTTAAAAAGTAAGCTGACCCGAATGCGATAGCGGCACCCAGTGCCTTTTGCAAAAGATGTCCGGAATTACCGCCCTGATATCGACGCGAGAGTACACTGCTGCCAATGTCAACAGCAAGTTTAAAGAGGTTTGATTTCACGGGTGTAGATTCTGTAATACCCCGGAACGCATTCCTGATAATATTCCTCGGCTGAATCTCTGAAGCTACTCTGTGAAAAGACTCGCGCAGTACTACCTCCTGCCGATCCCGTCTTTCTTCGAGTTTCTTTATTGCATCTGCCAGTTGGGTAGTATTTGTAATTGCAGCAGCCATATCCTGAATCTTCAAGTTTAGTTCTTAGTTTTCATTTTCTGACTCTTCGAGCAACAATCCGATCAGCCAGTTACTCAGTGATGATTGAAGTAACTTCTTTCTGAATACAAAGATTATTAGTGCCAGGATTACATAAATCGCCCCGGTAAGAAAAAAGCCGAGATGATACGATCCCAGTACTTTTCCCAGATAAAATGAAAGTCCGATAGATATCAGAATCAACACTAATAAACCCAATATCGAAAGGATTAGCGCAACGATACCGGCTGAGAATAACTGAGCCGACTTTTGCACGGACTTAAGTTTCAGCAACTCTACCTGAGTTTCTGTATAGTCGCGTACTGATTGATATAAATCCTCTATTGGCGTGCTTTCTGTTTCCTGGTCCATAATAAATTGTCTTCTGATTTTCGCCGGTCGATGCTTTCTAGGAATTTATCGGGTGCGGATTGCGGATGTCATTTTTCATTGCATGCTCCGTATCGCGTGCCTCTTTCACAAAGTCTTCTGCCGTCTTTTTACCTTCTTTTACCAGCGTATTGATCTTCTCTTTAGCGGCATCGTATTTTTCGGAAACGGCTTCTGAGAATTCATTGTATTTTTCTTTCAGGTCGTCAGCCAGGTCACTTCCCTTTTCGGCAAGTTTTCTCCTGGTTACTGAGCCTTTATCCGGTGCGAAAAGGACACCCAATGCTGCGCCGATTGCTACTCCTGCAAGCAAGGCGGCTACTGTTTTTCCTGTACTCATGGTTTAATGTTTTTAAAATTATTTTATTATCCAAAATCGAACCAACCCGAAATTATGGGGTGATCGTATTAGAAATTTTTCTGTGTCAAAGGTCAGTATAAATATTTTGTTTTTTACTAATTCTGTGTGAAATGAAAGATTTTTTGCCTTTGGCCGGCTGGTCAAAACAATTACGGGATGATTTTTGAAGCAAAGTGTCGGGATAAGAAAAATAATGGGTAAATTTCACTTTGAACTTGCTTTATGAAAAATACGCTCAAGCTCGAAAGCTCTTTACAAAATAGTAGCGCAAATAAGATACGAAGTGGATTTCTGGCGGCTTTTATACTATTACTCTTCAGCAATGTACTTACCTTTTTAACGACCCGCAAGGTAGAAGAACAATCGAAACTGGTCAGTGAAACCAATCAGCTGATTCATGATCTGGACAATCTGGTTTCGTTTATGACGAGGACAGAGTCTTCTTTTCACAGATTTATTATTGATAAGGATACAGTGCATCTGCAGTTATTTGATAACAACATTCGAAAACTGGATAGTGCGGTAGAACTTATTGGTGGACGGGTATCAGGCAATGCAGAGCAGAAGGAGAATATAGAAAATATAAAGCAGACACTTATTGATGTAGTAGCTACATTTCAGAAGTCTATCGAATCATTTAGGCACCAGGGGGCAATCTCGGATGAAATTGTAGCAGCGAATCGAAAGACTACCGGATTAATGACAAGCCTGGAAGAGAAGGTTTTTCACATGCAGGAAATCGAACGGCATTTACAGGATCAGCGGTCTGCTGATATCTCAGGATATGCAGGATTAATAAAGCGTACAAATATTTTTTCTTTGCTGGTAGCAATACTGGTAACGCTTTATTCTATAGTGGTGTTCAATGAAGAGAACCGGGCGCGCAAGAAGGCAGACGCCGCCGCAACAGAATTCAGAAAACAACTGGAGAAAAGAATAGAACAGTTGGGAGAGCTAAATACCGAGTTGATAGATCTGAGGAGTATGGAGAAATACGCAGCAGCAGGCAGAATTGCCCGTACTATGGCGCATGAGGTACGAAACCCGCTGACGAATATTAATCTTGCTATTGAGCAATTGCGAAGCGAATACCCGGTAGAAGGTGATGCAGAAATGTTTTTTGAAATGGTAAAAAGAAATTCTGATAGGATTAACAAACTGGTGAGCGACCTTCTGAATTCCACAAGGCTCACACAGCTTAACAAACAGCCGGTGCATATTGACGATTTGTTGAAGATGAGTCTGAAGGAAGCTGGCGACCGTGTGACACTTAAACATATTGCTATTAAGACCAGATTTGACAGTAATACAGAAATAGAAGTTGATGTGGACAAGATGAAGATTGTATTCCTGAACGTGATTGTCAATGCAATAGAAGCAATGCCGGATGGCGGAGAGCTTAAGCTGACTACAGAGACTCAAAATAATAAGCTGATAATTAAGATATCAGATAATGGAGCAGGAATGAATGAAGAGCAGATGACCAAATTGTTTGAGCCTTTCTTTACTACTAAAAAACAGGGTAACGGTCTCGGGTTGGCAAATGCCCAAAACATCATTCTAAATCATAATGGAACTATTAAAGCGGAAAGTGAACTTGGCGTGGGAACTACTTTCACCATAATATTCAATCTTTCAAAAGCGTAAATCGGGATTCTCTTTGGCAAAGCAGGCTGCAAGGTTCATAGCCCTTAAGGTGCTACTCAACTATCTCAATGGTTAACTCTGAGCCCTATTTTAGAAAGGGTATCCTGGATGATTTTTCGGGAAAGAGGCTTCATTAAAAAAAAGTCTGCGCCATTTGCCATTGCCAGATTTTCTTCTCCGGCTGCATTAAATGCCGTCATCATTATGACCTTTGCGTCAGGTAGTTTTTTCTTTATGTGAGGTATAAATTCAATGCCGGTACCATCAGGAAGATGATTGTCCAGGAAAATTACTCTTGGATGAATACCCTCCAATTCCGATTTGGCTTCTTCAAGCGAATTGATTTCGATTGCATCCACCGACTCTTTTTTCAGAATATTTTTCAAAAGGTAGCAGAGGTCTTTTTCGTCATCAACAATCGCAGCTCTCATTATGGTAGAATTATCGTTCATCGTACTCTTAATTAGCTTCTTGCTTTTCTTTATAAATTGAAAACAATTTTGTTGCCAAAAGTCGTGCCTGTAATCGGGTGGCCCTGTTGGTATATCAGTCAAAAATAGGTAAATCTGCTGTTTCTCAAAGGTTTAAATATGATTTCACGCTATTTTTAGATTGATATTCAGTAGTTTAAGTAAAACGTATAATGCAGTAGGTATATTTTCCGTGAGCGGGGGCGATTCTGAAATTTTTGACAAATGTGGCGTGGATGTAAAAGGTGCTATACTTCTTATAATGGTTTGCTATTGCAAGGATTAACAGGGGGTTTATCTTAAATTTGCGTTTCCTTTTCATTACTTTTAATGCTTATGAAGGTCATAAACAAGATTTTAATTATAGATGACGACCTGGATATGTGTGTCTTATTGAGTCGTTTTCTTGAAAAAAAAGGATATACCACGGCTACGGCGCACAGTGCTTCCAAAGGCCTTCTCAAGTTTAATGAGGAAGATTTTGACCTTGTGATCTGCGATTTCAGGCTGGGAGATAAGGATGGGAAGAATGTATTAATGAAGGTGAAGAACCTCAAGCCATCCACAATCGTAATCATCATTACAGGGTATTCGGATATCAAAATAGCGGTGGATGTGATTAAACATGGTGCGTTTGATTACATCACCAAACCACTCGTTCCGGATGAGGTGCTCAGCGTCATTGAAAAAGCGAATAAGGCATTGGAAAAGTCAGCGGCACTGACAGATAAAAAGCCTGGAAAAGCCACTGCCAAAGAAGAAAAGCATTTTGATGAGGAGGTAGCACTCCACTTTAATAAAGAGTTCCTGATGGGGCGCGATGAGAGTATTCGCAAAGTATATCATCAGGTAGCGGTGGTAGCCAATACCAACTATAGTGTCATCCTGTATGGAGAGAGCGGTACGGGTAAAGAGGTGATAGCCAAAACAATTCATGAAAACAGCCCGCGCAAAAAGGCTCCTTTTGTGGCAATGGATTGCGGCACACTCTCTAAGGAGCTTGCAGGGAGCGAACTCTTCGGGCATGTGAAAGGCGCCTTTACCGGCGCAATTAATGATAAGGCAGGCCATTTTGAATTAGCTAACGGAGGTACCCTGTTTCTGGATGAGGTAGCTAATCTGAGTAGTGAAGTGCAGGCATTGTTGCTAAGAGTAATACAGGAAAGAAAGTATAAACGCATAGGAGGAACAAAGGAGAATAATGTGGATGTACGCATTATTGTGGCCAGTAACGAAAATCTGAGGGAAGCTTATAAGAAAGGAAAATTTCGTGAAGACCTGTATCACAGATTCAATGAGTTTTCAATAAAGCTGCCACCGCTTCGCGAAAGAAAAGAAGACATTGTGCCTTTTGCTGAGTTTTTCCTCAGCCAGGCGAATAAAGAACTGAAAAGAAATATCAAGGGATACGATCCTGAAGTATTGGAGATATTTCAGAACTATCCCTGGCCGGGCAATCTGCGCGAGTTCAGGAATGTAGTGCGCAGGGTAGCCTTACTCACGCCTTCAGGATTGATAAACAAGAAGGTGCTCCCCTGGGAAATCACCCAATATCTGAAGGAGGAAGAATCAGAACAACAATAACTGTGCTGAGATATTACTCAGAAATTATAGTTTCTTTTTGGGGCATTTAAGCGGATACCGATATTATAGAATGTGGCCGGATCAGTTGCTGATTCCTTTCTGAAAAGTACATTGGCCTCAATCATCAGATTTTCCTTTAGCTCGTAACCTAAGGTAGCGGCCGCATTGAGCACCTGAATTTTATCACCTCCTCCTACAAAATTGTCATAGTTTTTTGTGCGGGTAGAGTAGAGTTTGAAGATGTCGCCCCCGAAGTTGGCATTTGCGGTATCAAGTCCTTTGTAGTAATAATGTACCGCAGCATCAAAGTGCCATTTGGGAGAAGGCTGATAGCGCACTTTTCCGATAAATTCCTGAAAGTTAGCTTCGAGCTGGTGAGCCAGAGGTTGATTATAGTGTGTATAGTTGGCTACAGAGTCATAATGAGAGTAGGTGAATGGCCTTACCCTATTGGCTTCTACCTGCAAATCGAGATTTTTGATATTGAAAGCGTCTATATATTTCACACCTAATTGGTAACCATATTTATTAGCCCAAAAGCCATTGTTTTTAAAAATTTCTTTGAGCAGGAATTCATCGAGTAATAACTGTCCGTAAAATTGGAACTGCTTCATAGCATTTGCCTTAAAGTCGATGCCTGCCAGCGCATTATCAGGGCTTCCTACGGTGCCTTCCACATGTCGTAGGAAGATGATCGGGTTCAGATACATGAAATCGAATCTGTTCTTACGGCCAAACACGACTCCTTCAAATAATCCGATATTCAGCCACGGCGTTACGTTCATGCTCAGATGGTGCATCGCCGCGTATTTCCTGTCGAGCAGATGGTCTCCATGTTTTACGAAGGTAGGCACCAACTCCATGAAAAGATTCTGATAATTCAGTTTCCAGATTTTTGTGTTCAGCTTCAGGAATAGCGTGCTGTTTCCTGTGTTGTCGAGAAAGAGGCTTCTTTCACCATTTCCGATAAAGTTCTTGTCGTACCCAAATTGCACATCGATGTATTTGGTAACATTGAACGTAAAAGAACCTCTGCCATCAAAATAATCATATCCGTTTTTCTTGAAAGGCTTGTAGAATCCCACGCCGGGTACCGCCCTGTGAGTGGTTACATAATCTCTAAAGAATAGGGGGCCTCGTTCCTGATTATCAGTGATCGTGGTGCTAAATCCTATTTTATTGGCTATTCTTCCTCTGAGTGTGATGCCTCTTTTGTTATAGTATAGCGCATCTTCTTCCCTTGTGCCACTACCGTATTGGAAAGAAAGTACCGGGTCGATAGCCAGGAAAAAGTCTTTTTCGTTTACATAAAACAGATGGGCAGGCGTTTTATAGAAAGTATTCCACACGGGGTGTTTGCTCTCGAACGATGCGTCGGGTTCAGGGACCCATTCCATGTTGTTCAGATAGAGCGACCGGATGTTATATCTGTCCACCTCGGTCAGTGGCAGCTCTCCCATTTTGTAAAGACTGTCGGCATATCTTGCTTCCTGAACTGCGCTCCTTCTGCTAAATGGTTTCGTGGAGCTAAAGTTTAGATTGCTATTTTTGCCTTGTTTTATTTCAAGTCTTTCCAATAGCGGATAGGCTTTGTTACCTTCGGGCAGATAGGTAGTCTGGGCAAAAAGACTTTCAGTTGTGAGAAGCAGCGCGGGAATTAAAAAGCTTATGAGTTTTCGCATGCAGGATCGGTTACAGCATGTAATAAAATTAAAAATGCAAAATACTCTTTTTAGAAACATTTCTGTAGTCAATGAAAATAAAGTTGAACAGAAGGATGTATATGTAAAAGGCCGGCGCATTGAACAAATTGACAATAACATCTCGCCTCGTGAGAGTTTTGAGGAAATCAATGGGGAAGGGCTTCACCTCTTACCCGGTGTAATTGATGATCAGGTACATTTCCGCGAACCCGGGCTGACACACAAGGCTTCTATCTATACCGAGAGCCGCGCAGCAGTAGCAGGTGGCACTACTTCTTTTATGGAGATGCCCAATACCAGGCCACCGGCACTTACGATTGATTTGTTGGAAGAGAAATACAGGATAGCACAAAAAACATCACTGGCTAACTATAGCTTCTATATGGGAGTAAGTAATGATAATGCAGAAGAAGTGCTCAAAACTAACCGACTCAGAAAGGAAATATGTGGGGTAAAGATTTTTATGGGCTCGAGCACCGGAAATATGCTCGTAGATGACGAACCGACCCTTCACAGGATATTCAGGGATTGCGAACTGTTAATTGCCACTCATTGCGAAGACGAAAAGACCATTCGTAATAATTACGAAATACTCAAAGCAAAAAACCCGGAGCTGGTACCATCCGACCATCCTTTGATACGCAGTGAAAATGCCTGTTTTGTTTCGTCTGCATTTGCCTCATCGCTGGCGAAAAAATACGACAGCCGTTTACATATTCTCCACATTTCGACAGCAAAAGAATTGGCGCTTTTCGATAATGAGATACCGCTGAGAGAAAAAAGAATCACTGCTGAAGTGTGTGTACATCATCTGCATTTTAGTGCTGATGACTATGAGGCCCTGGGTTATCTGATAAAGTGTAATCCTGCTATCAAAGAGAGAGTGAATCGGGAGGCATTGTGGGAGGGGCTTTTAGATAACACTCTGGATGTAATAGCCACAGACCATGCGCCCCATTTGCTTTCCGAAAAGCAACCACCCTACGAGCAGGCTTCTTCAGGCCTGCCACTGGTGCAACATGCACTTCTGCTGATGTTACATCATTACAAAGAAGGCAGAATAAGCCTGGAGAAGATAGTTGAAAAAATGAGCCATGCTGTGGCAGATTGCTTCCTCATCAGGGACAGGGGGTATATCAGAGAAGGCTACTTCGCCGATCTGGTAGTGGTGGATCTTAACAAAGAAACACAGGTTACTAAAGATAATATTCTTTACAAATGTGGATGGAGCCCATTGGAGCACTCAATTTTCCCTGCCACTATCGAAAAAACATTTGTCAATGGGCAGTGTGTATTTGATGCAGGCAAACTCAGGGAATTCGAAGGAGCTATGCGGATGGAATTTTTGCGTTGAGGAATGTAGAGGGACATCTCCTGTTGAATTGGCATGGTTTTGCCATGTTTCTTTTTGCCGGAGTAGCGGATTAGATTTTTTGAACAAAACCGCTTTTGCTTCAAATTAAAATACCTTAATTTCGGTTTTTAAAAATAGTTGTTTATCTAACTAAATTATATCATGCACAAAAGAACGATTAATAAAGTGGCAGTTTTAGGAAGTGGCGTCATGGGAAGTCGTATAGCCTGTTTGTTTGCCGGTATTGGAGTGGATGTATTGTTACTGGATATACCGCCAAAAGAGCTGACGGCAGAAGAAGCTAAAAAAGGATTACAACTTACAGATAAGGCCGTGGCTAACCGGATTGTAAATAGTTCGCTTATGAGTACCGTCAAGGCCAAACCTTCGCCAGTGTTTACAGATGCGGATTTAAAGAGGATTAAGACTGGGAACTTCGACGACAATCTGCAGGAGATTGCCGGTGTGGATTGGGTAATAGAGGTTGTGGTGGAGCGTCTTGATATTAAGAAATCAGTTTTTGAAAGAGTAGAGCAGTATCGCAGACCGGGCACGCTGATTACTTCTAATACCTCAGGTATTCCAATCCACCTGATGACAGAAGGGAGAAGTGATGACTTTAAGAAGCACTTTTGTGGTACCCACTTTTTTAACCCACCCAGATACCTGCGGCTTCTTGAAATAATTCCTACTCCTGATACTGATAAGGAGGTGGTCGATTTCCTTACGCATTATGGAGATTTATTTCTGGGTAAGACCACCGTGTTATGTAAAGACACGCCTGCTTTTATCGCTAACAGGATAGGAGTATTTTCAATCATGTCTATATTCCATCTCATGGATCAACTGGGATTGGGAATTGACGAGATCGATGCACTCACCGGCCCGGTATCAGGAAGGCCCAAATCAGCTACCTTCCGCACTGCAGACGTGGTTGGAATCGATACGCTGGTTAAGGTGGCACAGGGAGTGAAAGAAAATTGTAAGAGTGATGAAGCTTCTGCCATATTCAATATTCCGGAGTGGTTGCAGAAGATGGTGGATAATAAGTGGCTGGGAGATAAGACAGGACAGGGTTTCTTCAAAAAGATCAAAGGAGCAGAGGGTAAATCTGAAATCCTTACGCTGAACCTCACAACTTTTGAATATGCGCCAAGGGTAAAACCGAAGTTTGCCACTATTGACGCAGCCAAACCTGTGGACGATTTGAAGACGAGATTGAAGATGCTGACTGCAGGAAAAGACAAGGCAGCCGAGTTTTACCGGTTGTTTCATTACAGCTTGTTCGCTTACGTTTCCTTCAGAATTCCGGAGATTAGCGATGAATTGTATAGGTTGGATGATGCTATGAGAGCCGGTTTCGGATGGGAACTGGGACCCTTTGAAACATGGGATGTAATGGGGGTTAAGGAAACCGCAGCTCAGATGAAAGCCGCTGGTGTGGCTTACGCAGGCTGGGTGGATGAATTCATCAGTGCAGGTAATAATTCGTTTTATAAAGTTGAGAATGGCAAACGGCAGTGCTATGATCCTGCAACCAGAGCCTATAAACCACTGCCCGGAGGTGATGCCTTTATTATACTGAGCGATCTCACAGAAAATACGGTATGGAAGAATAGCGGTTGCAGACTGGTGGATATGGGTGATGATGTGGTGGGACTTTCGTGGGCAACCAAGATGAACAGCATTGGGAGTGAAGTGATTGAAGGTGTGAACAAAGCCATTTCAGTTGCAGAAGAAAAGTACAAAGGATTAGTGATTGCCAATGAAGGTGCGCAGTTTAGTGCGGGCGCCAATATCGGGATGATCTTTATGCTGGCGGCTGAGCAGGATTATGACGAATTGAATCTCGCGATTCGCCAGTTTCAGAACACCTCGATGAGGATCCGCCATTCATCTATTCCGGTGGTAGTAGCGCCACATGGACTGGCACTTGGAGGAGGATGCGAATTCTCGCTTCATGCCGATAAGATATTAGCAGCGGCAGAAACTTATATCGGATTGGTAGAATTGGGAGTGGGGTTGATACCCGGCGGAGGTGGAACCAAGGAGTTCACACTCCGCACCTCCGACGAAATGCAGCCCAATGAGCCTGAAACCATTCCACTACAGAACAGATTTATGACTATTGGTACAGCTAAAGTTTCTACTTCCGGTTTCGAAGCTTACCAGATAGGTATCTTGAGAAAAGGCCACGATGAGGTAGTGATGAATCAGGACAGAAGAATTGCGGAAGCCAAAAAGAGTGTGATTGAGATGTTTGATGCCGGATATACACAACCGAAGGAACGGACAGACATTAAGGTACTGGGTCGTGCCGGCTTAGGCATGTTGTATGCAGGTATTAATAGTATGTACAGAGGAAACTACATCACAGAGCACGACGTAAAAGTAGCCAGGAAGCTGGCCTATGTAATGTGTGGAGGGGATTTGAGTGAAACGACGCTTGTGAGTGAGCAATATCTTCTCAGCCTGGAACGGGAGGCCTTTTTGAGCCTCTGCGGCGAAAAGAAAACGCTCGAACGTTTACAAAGCGTACTGAAGACAGGTAAACCATTGAGAAACTAATTCGCATTCCTTCAGGTGATGATTTGCCGGATTTATCCGACACAATCTTTCAACAAATTTTAAATATACTGGCAGATTATTCATAGATGCATTACTTTTAACTCTATGTCTGTCTTAACTGTAAATAATCTGTCGAAAAATTTCGGCAGGATACAAGCGCTCAAGAATGTAAATTTTTCTGTACCAAAAGGAGTAGTGTTTGGAATTTTAGGGCCTAACGGTAGTGGTAAAACGACTTTACTTGGAACCATTGTGGATATTATCAGGCCTACATCGGGCAGTTATGCACTTTTTGATGGAGTACCCAATGGCGATGCTCGCAGGAAAGTGGGTACACTTCTTGAAACTCCTAACTTTTATCACTATCTCAATCCGGTTGAGAATTTGAGGATAACAGCCGCCGTCAAGCAGATTGAAAATGCGGATATTATGAAGGCTTTGGAGACCGTGAATCTGGCACATAGGCGCACCTCTAAATTCAGCACCTTTTCTTTGGGAATGAAACAACGGTTAGCAATAGCAGCCTGCCTGCTGGGCGATCCTGAAGTCTTGATTTTTGATGAACCTACCAATGGACTGGATCCTACCGGTATTGCAGAAATCAGGCAACTGATGCGAAACCTACATGCTCAGGGCAAGACGATTATTATGGCAAGCCATCTCCTCGATGAAGTGGAGAAAGTATGTACTGATGTGGCTATACTTAAGAATGGTGATTTGCTGGCTGTCGGGAGGGTTTCCGATATATTGTCTGATGAAGAAATTATAGAGGTTTCTGCAGCGGATATGGATCGGCTCTTCGCAGCGCTGTCCTCGTATGAGGGGGCTTTGAGAATAGAAAAATCTGCAGGAGTATTATCTGTGTACTTTCCAAAGGGAGTATCCAATCCTGAACGGCTCAATGAGTATTGCCATAGCTGGGGCATAAGCCTGAATCATCTCGTAGCCAGAAAGAAAAGCTTGGAATCCAGGTTCATTGAACTAACAAATAACAACTAACAGCATGTGGCAATTATTAAAGATAGAGTGGCTGAAAGTGAGGTATTACAAGGCGTTTTGGGTATTTACAATCCTGTACTTTGTTTCGCTCTTTGGAATTAATTATATCGGATTTTATATTAATGAACTGGCGCATGAGAATGTGCCGTTAGGATCGACCTTATTAGGGACTCCGTATTCTTTTCCGAGGGTATGGGGCACTGTCGGGTTTATGAGTAGCTGGCTTCTTTATTTCCCCGGTATATTGTTTATCATGCTAATGACCAATGAGTATAACTTTAAAACCCATAGACAAAATATTATTGACGGATGGGAGCGTGCACAATTTATCAATGTAAAGTTTACAGGCGCTTTTATTTATGCAGTGCTCATCACCGTGCTTAATTTTATTGTGGCGCTGGTATTCGGATTTATGAGTGCCGGCTCGTCTTTCAGTTGGGATGGCATTGAGAAGGTGGGTTATATTTTCCTGCAATCGCTTACCTACATTGCTTTTGCCATGTTCCTTTCAGTAGTCTTCAGGAGGAGCGGACTTGCCATAGCTATATTCTTTCTGTATGGGCTTATTTTTGAATGGCTCTTTACAACCTTTATAAACCTTAAGTTGGATATGACTCCTGTTGGCTATTTCCTGCCGTTGCAGACAAGCGATTCGCTACTCCCGCTACCCTTCGGGAAGGAATTTATTTATAAGGGTTTACCTGATGATTGGGTGATGGTGCTTGCGGTAGTAATCTATACAGGGCTGTATTATTTCTTCTCACTTAAGAAGTTTACCAAAGACGATCTCTGATAATTGTATCCTCCTTCAGACAGGAGAGGTGGCAGACGATTACTGTAAATTTTGGGTTAAATTTCAAAATAAATTGTGTTGGGGCAACCCTTGCAGGGCTGTACACATCTTTTTGTCGTAAATTAGTAATAGGAACACTAAACCACCTGAAGAATACTATGAAGCAAATTGGGGTTATCTTAATTCTTACCTTAGTTTCTCTGTCGTCGAAAGCGCAGAGAATTGTGTACACGCAGCCGGATAATAATGATACCCGCTCTCTCAATTTTGAAATTATTGGTAAGTTTAGCAACAACTATCTGATTTATAAGAATATCAGAACCAACTATTATATCACTGTCTATGATCAGGATTTGAATCAGAAGGATAAGGTCGAACTCAAATTTTTACCGGATAAAGTACTTAATGTGGACTTCATATCATATCCCGATTACGCATGGATGATATATCAGTATCAAAAAAGAAATATTGTCTATTGTAATGCGGTTAAGATTAATGGAGATGGCAAACTGTTAACCGATCCGATTGAACTGGATACATCTGCAATAAGTTTCTTTGCGGGAAACAAAATTTATACAACTATTAGCAGTGAGGATAAGAAGCAGGTAATGGTTTTCAAAGTTCAGAAGAAAAGCAACCAATTTGTGTTTACTACCTTGCTAATGGATGAAAACCTGAAACTAAAACATCGCTCGAGAATAGAGACAAATTACGAAGACAAGAAGTATGTGTTCAGTGATTTTTTGTTATCTAATGCAGGAAATTTTGTTTTTACAGCAGGTAACCGCTCGTCCACCCGCGACTATATTGAGGATCTGGATTTGGTCACCAAAGGGGTGTATGACGATGACTTCACCTCGATGAAGATTAATCTTTCAGAAAAATATGTGGATGATGTAAAGCTGAAGATTGACAATCTGAATACAAATTATATTCTGAATAGCCTGTATTATCTAAAGAAGAGAGGTAATGCGGAAGGTATCTTTACGGCTGTAGTTGATGAAGAAACCAATAGCCTGGTCTCCGGCACCTTTGCTAAAATTGATGACAGTCTTCGTGCGGGTATCAGGAAAAAAGGAAGTGAAAAGACAGCCCTGAATGATTTTTTTATCAGGAATGTAATACTTAAGAAAGACGGTGGTTTTTTGCTGATGGCCGAAGATTTCTATACACAATCAAGATCAAATAACTGGAATCGGTGGGACTACCTGTATGGCTATCCCTCTTACTTCTCTCCGTATTATTATTATTCTCCTTATTATTACAATTATTACAACTATTATGGCAGTCCGTATGGATATGGGGCTAACGATACCAGGTATTATTACAATAATATTCTAGTGGCAAGCCTTGATAGCACAGGGAAGTACCAATGGACGGCAGTAGTACAAAAGTCGCAATATGATGATGAGTCAGACAATTTCATGTCGTATGCACTGATGATTACCGGAGGCAAACTGCACTTTCTGTTTAATGAAAATTTGCGAAGGAACCTGATGCTAAATGGGTGGACGATCGATGGTGAGGGCGATGTGGTTCGCAACCCTCCTATGCATAATCTGGATAGGGGTTACGATTTTATGCCACGCTATGCCAAGCAGGTAAGTGCCTCTGAAATTATTGTCCCCTGTATGTATCGCAACTATATTTGTTTTGCCAAAATACAGTTCTGACCGACCTTAAGATTCCCTCTTTGTCAGATGCCGTTGAGCGGGTAGGGTATGAACTCATTTTCAGCTATTTTTACAGCCTAATAACTGTATAAACCGTGATAGGAGTATTTCGTTCCAACAATCCGCTTAATGCCTCTATCCTTTTTGTGTATGGACTCCTGCTGAAGTTATACTGGTTTATGCACCTGCCTTCAATCACGCAGCGGAGGGCGGACGGTTTTCTTTATAATGCGTTAATCGATTTGCTAAAGCCCGGGCTTGAGGAATGGCGGATTCTGGAGGCCGCATTGGTTTATTTCCTGCTCTTCACACAGGCGATGTCTGTCAATTATTTTATGAACTCCCGCAAAATGGTATCAGGAAATAATTTTTTGCCGGCAATGTCCTATTTACTGATTACCTCCTTATTGCCTGAATGGAACATGCTTTCCCCTACTTTAATAGTGAATAGCATTTTGATATGGTTCTTTTTTAAAGTAAGTACGCTGGGTTCGGGAAATCAGGTCAGGAGTGCCTTATTCAACATTGGATTAGCTATTGGCGTTTGTTCATTTCTCTATTTGCCTTCATTATTTTTTGTGGTGATTGTACTGATTGGTGTGGGGATGGTCCGTCCTCCGAAGATATTCGAAATGGGGATGGTTTTTCTCGGGTTACTTACTACCTGGTATTTTCTTGCAGCCGCCCTGTACCTGACGGATAAGACGCAACTCTTTGAGATGATGGATTTATTTTTTGAGTGGCCTGATATTTTGTTGAACAGGCTTATGGCGACAGGGATTGCGCTGATAGCGTTATTGTTGTTGGTTGGGTTTTATTTCGTTCAGGCACAGTCTTCCAAACAGATTGTTCGGGTAAGAAAAGGATGGGGTTTTGTGTTGGCAAATCTTATGCTGCTGCTGCTGATTCCTTTATTTCAGTTTAATCCTGACCTCAGAGACTGGATTATAGCCCTGGTACCGGTTTCTCTTTTTGTAGGAGCAGGTTTTTATTATCTTTCTGTAAAACCTATAAGAATGGTTTTACATTGGGGAGTAGTTTTGTTTATAGTTTATTACCAGTATTTCAGTTAATTGTTTTGCTGTAGTGACGGGCTGCTTATCGTACAGATTGGGTAAACAGGGCCTCCTGCATTTAATCATTTAAGAGTAACTTTGCATTTCTAATATATTTACAATGAAATTCGGCGTAGTTGTTTTTCCCGGTTCTAACTGTGACAGGGATATGGTAGATGCCCTTACCGGCCTGGGCTACCAGGTGGATACTATTTGGCATAAAGACAGTAGTCTGGCGGGTTTTTCTCCTGAAGAAGATTGCATTGTGCTGCCGGGCGGCTTCAGTTTTGGCGACTACCTGCGTTGTGGAAGCATTGCGCGTTTTAGTCCTGTGATGATAGCCATTACAGAGTTTGCCAGGCAGGGCGGGCGTGTATTAGGTATCTGCAACGGCTTTCAGATTCTCTGCGAAAGCGGACTATTACCTGGTGTGCTTCTGCAGAATACAAACGTGAAGTTCATTTGTAAGAATGCCTGGATCAAATCAGAACGCAGTGGCGTGGTTTATAAGATTCCTATAGCCCATGGCGAAGGGCAGTACTACATTGATACTGACGGATTAGAGGAATTAAGGAGAGATGGACAGGTTCTTTACAGATATTGCAATGAAGCCGGAGAAGTGCGTCCCGAATTTGCACCTAACGGTTCACTCGATGGGATTGCAGGTATCTGCAATAAAGAGGGCAATGTGGTAGGCATGATGCCACACCCCGAAAGGGCCAGCAGTGTGTTTCTTAAGAATGAGGATGGCGTCGGCATTCTTGAAGAACTTTTTGAACTTGTGGCTAAGCCCTGAGTGCTCCCTGTTACCTGAGTATTTCTGGAATATTATCAAAAAAAATACCTCCTGATGGAGGTATTGATTGTATTTATTTGATTAGTCCGGATGGTATCCGGCTAAGAAGTTAAAGTGCAATTTGCTTTTCGGTCATTATCTTTCTCAGATTGATAAGACCGTATCTCATGCGTCCTAATGCTGTATTAATACTGCATCCTGTGATCTGGGCAATCTCTTTAAATGAGAGTTCTGCGAAATGCCTCATGATAATCACTTCCTTCTGATCCTGAGGGAGCATGTCCAGCATTTTTCTAACGCGGATATTACTTTGGTTTTGTGCCATTCTTTCATCAACTCCGGCCTCAGAAAAGTTGAGTACTTCAAAGATGTCGTAGTTATCGCTGGTTTTGATGGTAGGGCGGCGCTTGATTTTTCTGAAATGGTCCACACACAGGTTGTGAGCTATTCTCATTACCCATGGCAGGAATTTTCCTTCGTCTGTGTAGCGTCCTGAGTGGAGTGTGTCGATAACCTTAATGAAGGTATCCTGGAAAATGTCTTCTGCCAGATATTTATCTTTTACCAGCAGCATGATAGAGGTGAAGACTTTTTCTTTGTAGCGATCAATCAGAGTAGATAGGGCTTCTGAATCTCCTTCGAGATACATCTGGATCAGAACCTGATCCGGACTGGACTGTACGGTTTTCATAAACTGTTACGTTTTGGGTTAAGGATTTGTGTAAGCCAATTAAAAGAAAGGGGAGAAAAAGTTGCGCAAGCCGCACGGTTTTTCATGCTTTCAGGAAATTGGAATTGCTAAGATTATACAAAAATTCTGAAACTCCAAATTTTTTTAAGATTTTTTTTGAAAAGGCTCATTTGCCTTTTTCAAAGTGCCATCTGAGTAATGGTTAATTTTGTATTCTTCTCATGGCAAAAGGTACAATTACAAGAAAGGCTCCTGCGAAACTATCTGCTGCAAATTCAGAATCATCACATGATATTTTTATTAAGGGAGCAAGAGAGCACAATCTCAGGAATATAGATGTGGTAATCCCACGCAATAAATTTACGGTAGTCACAGGTGTGTCAGGTTCAGGTAAATCGTCTCTTACTATAGATACACTGTTTGCCGAAGGCCAAAGGCGCTATGCTGAAAGCCTGAGTGCGTATGCACGGCAGTTTGTGGCACGCATGTCTAAGCCTGACGTAGATTATATTAACAATCTGTGCCCTGCTATTGCCATAGAGCAGAAAGTGGTGACCCGGACACCACGGTCCACCGTCGGGAGTCTCACTGAAATTTACGATTACCTCAGACTGTTATATGCACGGATTGGAAAGACAATCTCTCCCGTAAGCGGACGCGAAGTGAAGAAAGATGATGTCTCGGATGTGGTAAATTATATTAATGGGCTGAGTGACGGCGACAAAGTGCTCCTGATAATTCCATTTAAGACTTCTTACCAGAGAGGTGTCGGTGAGGAATTAAATATCCTGATGCAAAAGGGCTTTTCAAGGCTTCTGATAGATGGGAAGATTGTGCACATAGAAGATTTACTGGACGCGAGGGGACTTGAAAAGCAGTTTAATTCCAATGAAGTTTTTATACTTATCGATCGATTCAGGGTGAAGCGCTTTGATGAAGATGATAATCATCGGATTGCAGATTCCGTAGGCACAGCATTTTATGAGGGGATGGGAGCGCTTTGGTTATTGATAAATGATGAAGCGAAAGTACATTTCTCTAATCGTTTTGAGCTTGACGGTATCGTGTTTGAAGAGCCGGTACCTAACCTATTTTCATTTAATAACCCTTACGGAGCGTGTCCGGTTTGCGAAGGCTTCTCACAGGTGTTGGGTATTGATCCGGATCTGGTAATTCCTGACAGGCAACTTAGTGTGTTTGAAGGTGCTATTGCTCCCTGGAAAGGAGAGAAGTTGGGAAAGTGGAAGGAGAAGCTCGTGCGTAATGCACATTACTTTGATTTTCCCGTACATAAACCGGTTGCAGACCTCAGTGATGCAGAGTACCAGTTGCTCTGGACAGGAAATAAATGGTTTGAAGGAATCAATGAATTCTTTGAGGAGGTAGAGCGAAACCTGTATAAAATTCAGTATCGTGTATTGCTGAGCAGATATCGGGGAAGGACACTTTGTACATCCTGCCATGGGTACAGGTTGCGCAAGGAAGCCCTGTACGTTAAAGTGGGGGGCAGGCATATTGGCGAGTTAAGTGAAATGCCGGTGAAGCACCTGTTGAGATGGTTTACTGAATTATTACTTAGCGAATCTGAGAAGCAGATTGCGAGAAGGATTCTCATGGAACTACAGACAAGGCTTCAGGTGTTGTGTGATGTAGGGTTGGGGTATCTCACTCTTAACAGAGTAGCGAATACGCTTAGTGGTGGCGAAAGCCAGCGCATCCAATTGACCCGAAGCCTGGGCAGTAATCTGACAGACTCTTTGTATGTGCTGGATGAACCCTCTATCGGGTTGCATCCCAGAGATACTGAAAACCTGATTGAGGTTTTGAAAAAACTTAAAGCACTTGGGAATACCCTGGTAGTGGTGGAGCACGATGAAATGATGATGAGGATGGCAGACCATATAATAGATATGGGGCCGCTAGCCAGCCATTTGGGCGGCAAAGTAGTGGCAGAAGGAAATTACAAAGAGATTTGTAGTAATGACAAAAGCCTTACAGGAAAGTATCTTACAGGTGAGTTAAAGATTGATGTGCCCGGCCAGAGAAGAAAATGGAACAGGGCAATCAAAGTGGAGGGAGCGCGGCAGAATAACCTGAAGAATATAGATGTAACTTTTCCACTCAATACGCTTACTGTTGTGACAGGTGTAAGTGGTAGTGGTAAAACAACTTTGGTAAAGCAGATTCTTTATGCAGGATTAAAAGCGTTGAAAGGAGAGCCTGTAGATAAACCGGGAATACATAAACGTATT
>JACFNA010000032.1 GCA_019455085.1 Chitinophagaceae bacterium | reverse complement strand
ATGCAGAGGACACCTTTAATTGGATGGTTCCGGTATCGTAGAGGAAGAGCAGCACAATTCACCGGAACGATTTTAACGGCTTGTTTTTCATTCTTGCTTTCTATGTAGCATTATAATGCTTCTTGGTATTAAGCCCCTGGTTACCAACCGCTTAAAATGACCATATATTTGCATATTGATTGGTCTGCTGCAAAAGCATGGATGATACAAGGGAATAATATGCGGGTAGAATGCAGAAAAAGCAAGGCCTTGCCAAAATCTTTTGGTATTTTATAAATCACCACTTACCTTTGCCGTCCAAAAAAAATTAAGGTCAAAATATTATAATGCCTACAATTCAGCAATTAGTACGAAAAGGAAGGACAATTATCAAGGCGAAAAGCAAGTCCAGAGCATTGGACAGTTGTCCGCAACGTCGTGGTGTATGCACAAGAGTTTACACTACTACCCCTAAGAAGCCTAACTCAGCATTGAGGAAGGTGGCCAAGGTGAGACTTACAAATAAAATTGAAGTAATTGCCTATATCCCGGGTGAGGGTCATAATCTTCAGGAGCACAGTATTGTATTGCTGCGTGGTGGAAGGGTAAAAGATTTGCCAGGGGTACGTTACCATATTGTACGTGGCACGTTGGATACTGCGGGTGTAAAAGACCGTAAGAAGAGCCGTTCTAAATACGGAACCAAGAAGGAAAAAGCTAAAAAATAATTGAAAGAAGCCGTCTGATGAGAGGGCGTCTAAAATGAATATTTAATATGCGTAAAGCTCAAGCCAAAAAATTACCCTTAGCACCGGATCCCCGTTTTAAGGATAAGTTAGTTACTCGTTTTGTAAACAATATGATGTGGGAAGGCAATAAGAGTGGTGCTTTCACTATCTTTTATGATGCGATTGACCGTGTTTCAAAAATTTCCGGTGAGGAAGGATATGAAGTATGGAAAAAAGCGCTGGCTAATGTAACTCCCGGGGTGGAAGTAAAAAGCCGTCGTATTGGTGGGGCCACATTCCAGATTCCTTCAGAAATCAGGCCGGATCGTAAGGTTTCTCTCAGCATCAAATGGTTGATTCGTTACAGCCGTGAAAGAAACGGACGCAGTATGGCTGAGAAACTGGCTAATGAAATTGTAGCTGCAAGTAAGGGTGAGGGAGCTGCTTTCAAGAAGAAAGAAGATACCCACCGTATGGCCGATGCTAATAAGGCATTTGCTCATTTCAAAGTGTAAGAATTTAGAGATATTTCATAAAAAATGGCCCTTTGCGCAAAGCGAAGGGTTTTTTTGTGGTTTGTAATTCATTTAGGACACCTTTGTCCCTTTTTACTGGAGTTAACTTTTATCTTTGTGCGCAATGAATAGAAATGTAGAAATAATGGCTCCTGCGGGAGGATTTGATTCGCTGATGGCAGCTATCCAGGGTGGGGCAGATTCTGTTTATTTTGGAATCGACCAACTCAATATGCGGGCCAGGGCGACTATGAATTTTACGATAGAGGATCTGCCCGAAATTTCGCGGATTTGCAAAGCACATGGCATTCGTTCATATATCACACTGAACACTATTATTTATGATCATGACCTGCCAAGGGCCAGGGCTATCGTTAATGCAGCTAAAGAGCATGGTATTTCGGCAGTAATCGCCTCGGATCAGGCAGTAATATCTTATGCTCATTCGGTAGGCGTGGAAGTTCATATTTCCACGCAACTTAATGTTACCAATTTTGAAACAGTCAGGTTCTATTCACTATTTGCTGATACCATCGTACTTTCAAGGGAATTAAGTCTTGTTCAGGTTAAAAAGATTACAGATGCGATTAGAGCAGAACAGGTGAAGGGCCCGTCAGGTCGATTGGTGGAGATTGAAATATTTGTGCACGGAGCATTATGTATGGCAGTATCAGGAAAATGTTACCTGAGCCTCCATACCCAAAATTCTTCGGCTAACAGAGGAGCCTGCGTGCAAAACTGCAGGAGGAAGTATAAGGTAACTGACCAGGAAGATGGCCATGAATTTGCTATTGAAAACGAGTATATCATGTCTGCCAAAGACCTCTGTACGGTTGATTTTCTGGATGATGTGCTGGAATCAGGTGTGGCTGTACTCAAGATTGAAGGGAGGGGGAAAGGCCCCGAATATGTAAAGACGGTAACACAATGTTATCGGGAAGCTGCAGATGCCTATTTTGCCGGCACTTATACTAAAGAAAGCGCGGCAGAATGGAAATACAGATTAGAGAATGTCTATAACCGAGGTTTCTGGTCAGGATATTACCTGGGGCAGAAACTTGGAGAATGGAATGATACAGCCGGCTCGAAGGCACGCCGGCGAAAAATATATCTTGGCAAGGGAAGTAATTATTTTGACAAGATTGGGGTAGCTGAGTTTCTAATAGAATCCTACAGCCTTCAGAAGGGGGATCAGATATTGATTACAGGCCCAACTACCGGTGTAATAGAAACCGTGGTAAAGGAACTTCATACTTCAGATGGCCCTGTCGAAAGAGCCGGGAAGGGTGAATTTTGCTCGATAAAAACAGATGAACCGGTGAGGAGAAATGATAAACTTTATAAACTGGTTGCTGCTGAAAAATGATTACGGTTACCCTTCAGAGAGATAAGTGCATAGGATGTAATTATTGCAGAGAACATGCCCCGCAGCGGTTTACCATGTCTAAGAAGGATGGTAAAGCGGTATTGCTGAACAGTACAGATAAGAGGGGATTCTTTGTGGCCAGAGTACATGAGGACGAACTAGCTTCTCTGGAAAAGGCTTCAGGGGCCTGTCCTGTAAAGATTATCAGGATTTCAGGAATGTAGGATTGGTGTAAAACCAGGTTAAGTATGGGTAATACGGCTACTTTTAATGCCTTTCGATTTTCTTTGTTAAACATTTCCTCCCAATTTAGAATTGGTGTGATTTTTCCTACATTTTTCTTAACTTTGCGCCCTCAAATTTTACGGTAAAGACCGGAGTGTTTGGGACTGCAGCAGCAGGATAATCAAGAATAATTTTAAATAATAAAAATTTAGCCAGATGGCCGACTTAAGATTTCAAAGAAATTTTGGTATTGCTGCCCACATTGATGCGGGTAAAACCACTACCACAGAGCGAATTCTTTACTATACAGGGGTAAACCATAAAATAGGTGAGACTCATGAAGGTTCTGCAACTATGGACTGGATGGCTCAGGAACAGGAGAGGGGTATCACTATTACATCTGCCGCTACCACCTGCTTTTGGAATTTCCCAATGGTAAACGGACAAAAGACTCCCGATACAAAGCTTTATAAGTTTAATATTATTGATACTCCGGGACACGTGGACTTTACAGTAGAGGTAGAGCGTTCACTGCGTGTTTTGGATGGATTGCTTTCTTTATTTTGTGCGGTAAGTGGTGTGGAGCCTCAAAGTGAAACCGTATGGCGCCAGGCTAATAAATACAAAGTGCCCCGTATCGGATTTGTGAATAAGATGGACCGTGCGGGAGCTGATTTTTTGAATGTGGTAAAGCAGGTGAAGGAAATGCTGGGTGCGAATCCTGTTCCTCTTCAATTACCAATTGGTTCAGAAGATTCATTCAAAGGAGTTGTTGACCTGATTACAATGAAAGGTATTGTATGGGATGAAGCAAGTCTGGGAATGACTTTTAACGAAGTGCCGATTCCGGACGATATGAAGGCTGATGTGGACGAGTGGAGACAGCACCTGATTGAAGCAGTAGCAGATTATGATGAGAAATTGCTGGAGAAATTCTTTGACAATCCTGACAGCATCACAGAGGGAGAAATCCATGAAGCAATCCGCAAGGCTACAATAGATATGTCTATCATTCCAATGCTTTGTGGTTCTTCGTTCAAGAATAAAGGAGTTCAGGCAGCCCTGGATGCCATTGTAAGGTATTTGCCCAGTCCGCTTGATGTAGAGTCTATCAAAGGAACCAACCCTGATACAGGGGAAGAGATTGAGCGTCATCCGAATGTGAATGACCCTTTCAGTGCACTGGCATTTAAGATTGCTACCGATCCTTTTGTGGGTCGTCTGGCATTCTTCCGGGCATACAGTGGTAAGTTGAATGCAGGGTCTTACGTGTTGAATACCCGTACCGGAAAGAACGAAAGAATCAGCCGTCTGATGCAGATGCATGCAAACAAGCAAAACCCGGTTGACTCAATTGGAGCAGGCGATATTGGTGCTGCTGTTGGCTTTAAAGACATTAAAACCGGAGATACGCTCTGCGATGAAAATAACCCGATTGTACTTGAGTCAATGACCTTCCCTGAGCCGGTTATAGCTATCGCTGTGGAGCCTAAAACGCAGGCCGACGTGGATAAGATGGGTCTGGCCATCGCAAAGTTGGTTGAGGAAGATCCTACACTGAGAGTAGCTACAGATGAAGAAACCGGTCAGACAACACTTAGTGGGATGGGAGAGTTGCACCTGGATATTATTATCGATCGTTTGAAGCGTGAATTTAAGGTAGAAATTAACCAGGGTGCTCCTCAGGTGGCATATAAAGAAGCTTTCAATACTACAATTGAGCATCGTGAGGTGTTGAAGAAACAAACCGGTGGTCGTGGTAAGTTTGCTGACATTCAGTTTGAAATCGGTCCTGCTGATCAGGAATTCCTGGATCTGGACAAAGGAAACTTCCAGTTTGTCAATGATATCTTTGGTGGTTCCATCCCCAAAGAGTTTATACCTGCTATTCAGAAAGGGTTTGAGAGTGCCATGACAACAGGTGTGTTGGCCGGTTACCCGATGCAGAATATGAAAGTGAGAGTATTTGATGGTTCGTTCCACCAGGTGGACTCAGACTCCATGTCATTTGAACTTTGTGCTAAGGCAGGATATCGCGAAGCCGGACGCAAGGCTAAACCTATATTGCTCGAGCCGATTATGAAGGTGGAAGTGCTGACTCCTGACCAATATATGGGTGATGTAACAGGCGACCTTAACCGCAGAAGAGGTATTCTGGAAGGAATGGATACGCGTCACGGTGTACAGGTAATTAAGGCGAAAGTGCCGCTGAGCGAGATGTTTGGTTATGTTACCCAGTTGCGTTCATTGACGAGCGGACGTGCTACTTCTACAATGGAGTTTAGTCATTATGCTCCTGCTCCAAATAATATTGCGGAAGAAGTGATTGCAAAGCAGAAGGGTAAGGTGAAGGTAGAAGAGTAATAAATACTATATGAATTTTAATAGCCGTATCTCACAAAAAGGGTACGGCTATTTTTTTAGGGGAATATATTTCTCTTCAAAGCTTACAATAGTGCTCCTTTATAGCAAAAAGCACAAGACCTACACGGCTTTTGATATCAAACTTTTCGTACAGTGCATCTCTGTAATTCTCTACGGTTCGTGAACTGATGAACATTTTCTCTGCAATTTCTTTATAGGTCATTTCGGTACATGCATACCTGAGAAATTCTTTTTCTTTTTCAGTTACTTCAATAGTGGTGTCTCTCTGGTGTTTTACCCGATAAAAGAGCTGGCTGCTCACAAGATCATTGCTGTAAAAGCCAGAGGTAGTGATGGTGTCAAAAGCTTCTTTGAGAATGGCCGGTTTACTGTCTTTCAATATATAACCACTGGCTCCCAGTCGTATCATTTTGATAATGGCTGATTCGTTATCGAGCATACTGAGAACCAGAATTTTCAGGTCAGGGTGATTTTTTCCAATCCATTCTGCGGTTTCATACCCATCCATTACGGGCATACTGATGTCGAGTAACACCACATCGGGGATATTATTTTTGTCGATGGAATCAATAAACTCCTTTCCGTTTCCTGCTTCCAGGATTACCTTATATCCGTCGAATTTGTCGATTATTCTGGCAAGTCCTGCGCGCAGCAATTCATGGTCATCGACCAGAGCCACTTTACATAGGTGCTGTGTCATGAGGTATTCTGATATTTACAGTAGTTCCTTTGCTAATTTCTGAATTAATCGTCAGATTACCACCCATTATCTCAACCCTATCAGAAATATTCCTGAGCCCTATTCCTCCTGATGAAGTTGCTTTGGTGTCGAATCCTTTACCATTGTCACTGATAATCACTTCCTGATAAGTAGGTTTTTTCCTAAGCTCAATCCGGATTTCTGATGCAGCAGCATGTTTAGAGATGTTGTTCAACAATTCCTGAACGACACGGAAAATGATTAAACCGTTGCCGTCTGAAAGGTGAAAAGGCTCTTCTGAATTGATAAATACTGTTTTGAATTTTCCCGATCTCTCAAACTGTTTTAGCAGTTCTGCCACTGAGGGTGCAAATCCTTTTTCCTTAATGTGGTTTGTGTTTAGGGTGTGGCTCAACTGCCGCAGGTCTGCAATCGCTTTTCCCAGGAGTTGATCGGTATCTTCAATGTCTTTTGGCGATTCTATTCCGTTCAGCTGCAACCTCACTAAAGACAACATCTGGCCTACATTGTCATGAATCTCACGGCTCACATAGTTAAGGGTATGCTCCTGGATTTCGAGGCGGCTGTTCATCAGTGTTTCTTCGTATTCTTTTCGTATCCTTTCGTTTTCAAAGACGAGACGATTTTTGCGGGCATTGTTCCGCACCAGAAAAACCATAAACATTATAGCAATGAAGATCAGGATGAAGATTACTATAATGATGGTGAATATGACTTCTTCTTTTGCGTACATAAAATAAATCCGATCGTGTAGGATAAATAAAGTATAATATTCAGCACAGGCATTGTAATCCTATAAAGATTCTTATTGTTAATCGTTATTTGATTCATTCTGATGAACTGACTCATACCCAGGCTTACCAGGGTACCCAGGCTGAAAATGAGTATGCCGGCGCTGATCCAGAACATGGGCTCGCGCGAGAGGAGGAAGTAATCGTCACGTACAGCCATATTGAATAACAGCATGCAGCTTAATAATACATTGATAAACTGCTGCATGATGATGGTGAGTATATTCAGATTGTTGAATCCCTCCCCCAGTAAAATATTATAGAGAAAACCTGCCATTATAATTAATGAAACAGATTTGTAACTTCTTTGCTGGCGAGGTGTCATCTGTAATTGCTGGTAGAAGGCATAAAGGAATAAAGGGGTAGAGAGCAAAAAGTAAAAATTAATGACGAAGTAGTTTTGGGCAAACCATTTCTTTTCGATTACTAACCCTGAGAGTGTTTCTACCACAACAGAGACAAGGCATATCCAGAAAAAGACTTCCATCTTCCTCCTTCTCAAAGAAGAATAAAGGATAAGGGCACACAGAAGAGCCGTGTATTGTAAATAGACAAACATAATCAGGGATATATGTTGCCTGCGTTTACCGGATCCACAGGTTCTCCGTTTTCGTCTGTAGCCTGATCGCCATTTTCATCACAAGCCATGAAGAAAACAGTAACCCTGTCTGCTTCTTCTGATGATCGTGCAGATTTTTTGTTATATATCCCGAATCGCACCTGGATCTCGCTGGATACTGGAGCCACCTTTTTCAGCCATTTTAATAATTTCTTGCTGTCAAATCCCACCGCAGTGGTAACAGTCTTGTCTTTGGAGGCGTTCATTTTCCTGGCGAATTCTTTGACGGCGGTATCAAATACCTTTTTTTCTACATTTTCCATATCAGTTGTTTAATTACTTAAAAGTATTAAACTTTTTGGTTTGAGAGGTAGGGGGATGGGATATGGATTGAAGTAAATTTTCCAAAAAAAAGGGTTAAACAACCCTGTGAAAGAGGAAATCTAAGAGTGAAATTTGGGGTGTAGTAGTTACGAACAAGACTCGTTTTAATCCGGAATATTTTGAAATCTGGTTGTTCTCAATAATACAAATAGGGTATTCTACCTTCAATTTTCCTACTTGACATGGTTTTTCAATAGGACTCAGGTCGCCCCAACTAAGCGGGGCGGCTTGTTTTATTACAGAAGGTTAATCTATATTTTCGGTGAAAATAAATACTCCTGTATTGAGGTGTAACGCCACCAGGTGGCCAAGCCCTTTGTGGAGGAATACACATCCTGCATCAATGTTTACGGCGCCTTTCATCTCTTGTGACAAAACATCTTTTAACGGTATAGGGGTGTGCCCATGCACGAGGATACGTTTCCCAAGATATTTCATGTCAGGCTTAAACTTGCGAATCCAGAGCATGGAAGTCAGGTCTTCCATCGGTTCTTCGATTTCGAAATTGAGTCCTGCATGGGTAATAATAAAGTTTTTGCCGGTATAGTAATATTCTGTGTCCAGAATGAATCTAAGGTGCAAGGGGTCTATTTCTGAGGCCATTTGTACGCCATAACTGCTCAAGGTCTCCATGCCGCCATTTCTCAGCCACACTTCCTTCACATTGTCATCTTCGAGGGAGTCCAGCAGCATTTGTTCATGATTCCCCCGCACTGTAAAGATTTGATGACCCTCATTTTCTAATTCAATGATATATTCAATCACTCCTTTTGAGTCAGGGCCACGGTCGATAAGATCGCCTACCAGATACAGCCTGTCCGATTTCCTGGGGTTTATTTTTTCGCTGATAAGGTATCTGAGGGTTTTGCTGCAACCATGTACATCTCCGATAATATAGGTTTCGGCCATCACTTGTTTTTATACAATGTCCTGAAAATAGACGGAGTCAAATGTACTTATGAATAAGGAGTGGCACAGTTTCTTTTTAAAAAAAATATTGTGCAGCTACCTGAGGCTATCCCTGAGAGGGATATAAAAAATTTGTTTTGGAGGTGGATAACCTGAATGGAAATAAAAGTTTATTTTTGAAGTATCCGTTATGAAACTAAATCAACCCACCCTGACTCAGTTAGAAAAGCTCGTAGAAGAAGCAGGCTATATTCTTCGATATGAAAGAGGAAGTTTTCAAAGTGGATTTTGCATTTTGGAACATAAGAAAGTAGTGGTGCTAAATAAGTTCCTTCCTTTAGAAGGGAGGATTAATACGCTTTTGGAGTTGATTCCCTCACTTGAAATAAATATTGATTTGCTCACACTTGAGAAGCAGAAGATTTACGACGAAGTGATGAAGTTGGCAGTGTTAGAAGATTGAGAAATAATATATTGCCCGTTAAAATATTCTTTAGCTTTGGTGGGTGAGCTACCCGGATTTACGAATAACATTTTTGGGCACCGGCACAAGCACCGGAGTTCCCATGATTGCCTGCCCCTGCGAAGTCTGCACTTCAGACGATCCCCATGATAAGAGATTCAGAAGTAGTATTCTGGTGCAAAGTGCACAAACCACTCTTGTGGTAGATACCACACCTGACTTCAGATCGCAGATGCTTCGTGAACATGTAAATCATCTGGATGCGGTTTTGTTTACGCATTCTCACAAAGATCATATCGCGGGGATGGATGATGTGAAAGCTTTTTGTTTCTTTCAGGGAGTGCCGATGAAGGTGTTTGCCACAGAAGCTACACAAAGAGAACTCAGGCGCGAGTTTATGTACATTTTCGCTGCCGAAAAGTATCCTGGGATTCCTGATATTGATATGGATACCATCTCCGATTACCCCTTCCGTGTAGGAGATATAGATGTGATACCTATTCACGTACACCATTTACACATGCCGGTAATGGCATTCAGATTCGGAGATTTTACTTATATCACTGATGCTAATAGGATTGATGACAAGGAGAAGGAGAAAATAGCCGGTAGTAAAATACTGGTAGTGAATGCCCTGAGAAAGAAGCCTCATCTTTCACACTTTACCCTGCAACAGGCTATAGATCTTGTCACAGAGCTAAAGGTGCCGGAAGCATATTTTACACATATCAGTCATCAATTGGGGAGGCATGCAGATATCTCCGGGGAACTCCCTCCGGGAATTCATCTGGCTTATGATGGGCTGAAGTTGAGCATTGCAGGAAGACCCTGATAGTGCCTGATTATTTTTTCCCAAGGAAGAATCCTTTGTCCACCAGTATCTTCTTGACAATATCGAGCCCTGTTTTTTTCAGATCTTTTGAAGTGTCCGGCGAGCTTACCACACAACTGAAGAAATATACGTGTTTGTTTTCCTCGATCCAGCCAAGAATCCAGGCTAAAGGATCGCCTTTGGGTGAGGTGGACATGGCAGCGGTATAGTTGTATCGATAAAGTGTGTTGTCTTCCTGTAACATTAGTTCGAGCAGGATAGCCTGGGAATATTTCTTAAAAGGCAGTTTGTCGAAATATACTTTGTAAATAAGACCCAGCTGTTCATCAGGAGAGATGGTTAATGATCCGTCTTCCCAGAATGGCTTTACAGAGTCAGTAACCATATTCCCATATTTAAGAGAGTCTATCCAGTAGCTTATGGTATCAGTACCTATCTTTTGAATGAGCGCCTTAAAGTATTCGAAGTTATCCTGCTGGAAGGCATCCATCAGTGTCATTGATGCTGTGGCAGAGTCTCCGACTACATTTAGGGTGGATTTGCTATCTGCAATTGTCGATGATTCTATACCGATCAGTGTGGCTGCAATCTTAAACGAGTTGCCAGGGGAGATACGCTGAGTGTCAGCCTCCATGTTATACACAGTTACATCGCCAATCTGATTATTGAGCAGCGCAAAAGTGCCGGTAACCTGTGCCGAATCAAAGTATTTTTTAAGACTGTTATCTATTTTGGCTACGTTGGGAGTGCAGGAAAAGGAGAGGACAGCAAACAGCAGGACAGAGGTGTAATACAGATTTTTCATTGGGAGGTTTGTTATTCTTTATTTGAATTCAGGTATTGGGCAGTCGCAGCAAGTGAGTTAAAGAAATCTTCCCCAAATTTTCGGATAAGAGGTTCTTTCAGAAATTGGTACACGGGTACTTTAAGCTGTTTACCCAATGCGCAGGCAGGATCACACAGGCCCGGCCTGGGTTCATAGTTGAGCAGGTGATATTGTTTTGTTTTCCTGGTACGTATCGGGAATAAATGGCAGCTGATCGGTTTCTTCCACCCATTAGCGATATGGTGTTTGCCGTCGTAGAATGCTTGTTCTATCCCGCATTTTACAATACCATTTTTGTCTATGGTGCCATAAGCGCACATACCATTCTTCAGTGTAGGTGTTACCCAGCCAAATTCTTTGTCATATACAGAGAAACCGTTTTTCGCTATCTCTTCCCTGCCTTCAGTTGTGAGATAAGGAGCCACCTGTGGATACACTTCTTCGAGATACGCTCTCTCTTCCGATTCCAGCGGAGCCCCCGCGTCGCCATCGACGCAACACCCTCCCTTGCATTTTTCGAGATCGCATACAAAGTGTTCTTCAACGATTTCGTCACTTACGAGTTTGTCTTCAATCGCAATCATTGTGCAAATCTAATTATTCGGAAAGATAAGTGTTACTTCCACTTTAAGGAATTGATAATGTGTTTCATATCGGCAAGCAAAAAACGATCGACGGGCATCAGTGAATCTTCGTTGGGTGTTACATTAAAATACAACGCACCTCTGAGAAAGTGTTTCGTAGTGTCTGAGAGGAAGAATTGCTGGGCTGTGGCTACATTTCCGGAGAGTGAAAAGAATACACCGCCGAGTCCATTGGGAGTTTGCATGATGCTGTCCTCAATGGAGTAAGCCTTAATATCGTTTTTGAATGACATGTTATAAGCATCATTCACCATTTTGTAAAAGTCGTTCTGTGCCGTGGAATCACGGTATTTGCCATCAGTGCCTTTCACTTTATAGGTGGATCTGCCTCCGATATCCTTATAGCTGATATAGATCTTACCATCAAATTGGGGGAAGGTGATGTTGATCCAGTAAGGATTATCACTGTCGAAATAGGAACTGTCTTTTGTCACCTTTGCATAAACAGGATATTCAAACGTATATGGATAACCCGGCTCGTTAAATGGCTGATATTCTTTTTGAGGAAAGTCAATATGAAAGTATCCTGTTTTCTTTTGAGAATAGGGCGAATTACAGCCCAACAGATAGACTAGTGCGACGAGTATCAGAAAAGTTATGTTATGTAGTTTCATTCTTGGTTTCATCAGGAATAGTGACCTGTATTTTTAAGATTCTGTTCTTTGAAATCTCAGTTGGTTTAAATGTGAACCCGTTGTAACTGATCTCGGAATTTTGTTTTGGGAAGTCACCTGCCACCTCAAGTACCAGGCCGGCCAGTGAATCGCTGTCGCCCCTTATCCCGTCAAATACTGAAGGGGTAATGTTCATTAAGCGACAGGCATCATTAATCATGGTCTTCCCTTCAAAAACAAAGTTGTGGTTATCCAGCCTAAAGTTTTGGTTTTCTTCAAAATCAAACTCATCCTGAATGTCGCCTACAATTTCTTCTATAACATCTTCCAATGTGATGATGCCGGAAGTGCCGCCAAATTCATCTACTACTACAGCAAGGTGAATTCGGTTAGCCCTGAATTCCTGAAGTAGCCCTTCAATGAGTTTTTGCTCGTGCACATAATGTGCAGGCTTGATTAGGGTTTGCCATTCAAACGATTCATCTGCCTTCAGATGAGGGAGGAGGTCTTTGGTGTGAAGGATTCCAGATATCTCATCGAGGTTTCCTTTATAGACAGGTATTCTTGAATATATCAGTTCGCTGACGAGTTTGAGCACCTGAGGGAAAGTGGTGTGGTATTCAATCCCTTTTACGTCAAGGCGCGTGCGCATTGTTTGTTTAACAGTGGTATTTCCAAATCTTCGGATACCTATCAGAATATTTTTTTCTTCTGTACTGGCATCTTCCTCGCTTAAAAGGTTGATATCGTCGTCGTGCTCAATATCTTCTTTTTGTTTGTTTTTAAAGAGAGATTGAATAGAGTTGTCGATACGCACGATTTGCCTGCTGATTCTGCCGAGCAGCAGCGTGGTCATTTCCACAGTCATTGATGAAGCAGAGGCAAACCAAACCTTGTGATAGCTTGCCCATACCTTAGGTAATATCTCTGCAAACAGTACCAGAATGATAGTGATGATGAGAATCTTTACCACCACAATCAGGCCGTCGGGAATTTTCGTCATGCTTAACCATTGGTCGAGGAGCAGGTTAGCAATGAGGATGATAGAGATATTAGTTATGACGTTTCCGATGAGGATAGAAGTATAAAGTGCTTTGGGGTATTGGAGTAGTGTTACAATGCGCTTATATGACATTTGTGGTCTCGTCTTCAGATAATTGATATCTCTGATGCTTAGTGAGAAGTAGGCAACCTGAGCTCCGGATAAAAGGAATGATACCAGGAAGAGGAGAATAAGAATAAAAATAAAAGCAGTAGAAGCAGCCGGCGTAATTACCAGATAGTTGCCGGGCAAAAAGAAATCACAGGCTGCTGCGTAATAGTCCAATGGAATTGTTTTTTGTTTAAGAATGAATGCAGACTCTAAGGCAGTTCTGTTCCGGGTACTCCCGGGAATGAAGTGTCATCTTCTGACCCTGCATCGCCTTTTTTATCCAACATTATAAGGTTGTCCCCGATTATTTCGGTAATGGTTCTTTTATTGTGTTCTTTATCCTCCCAATGGCGGGTTTTGAGTTTACCCTCAATATAAATAAGGCTCCCTTTATGCAGGAATTTCTGTGCCAACTCAGCCAACCCCCTCCACAGCACTACAGAATGCCATTCAGTAGCAGAAATCATCTTTCCTGATTTGTCTTTGAATGACTCGGTAGTGGCCAGGGGAAATTTGGCTACAGGAATATTTCCTTCAATAAATTGAATGTCAGGGTCTTTTCCAAGATTCCCGATGAGCGTTACTTTATTGAGGCTTCTCATGCCTTATTTTTGAGTTTTATTATGGAAATCAAATTTAAGACATGTTTTGCTGATTTAGGTAGTCGCGTACAATTTTCGGAAACGATAATGATTTCAATTTGGATCCTGATACCGGGGAGGCCGTGGCTATTTCTCCAATAAGTTCGTTTGAGTGGATTCTGATAAATTGTGCATGTATAATTTGGTGAGTGAGTTTTTGCAGGTAAGGGCCTGATACGTAATGGATGGTGAATACTTTTTTTCTGAAGTATGGAGCCACCAGTGGATGGCTGACGAGTTCTTTTTCGGTAAGCAGGTGATCAGACTCCAGAGATAAAGGCTCGTGAAGGCCTCTCCAAATGTCTTTTTGTGTACGTTTTCTGATGTAGAACCTCTGCTTGTGCTGAATCACCAGGTAGGTCAGGTATCTGTTGGCGATTTTTACTTTTCTTGATTTTTGTGGTAACAGGTTTGTTTTTCCCTCGTGGTAGGCGATACATTTTGTCTGGAGAGGACAAATGTTGCAGGATGGGTTTGCGGGTTTGCAAATCGTAGCGCCAAAGTCCATAATTGCCTGGTTGTAGGCTCCGGGCGCTTTCTTGTCTAAGAGTTGTTGTGCCAGCTCTTTGAATTGTTTTTTGCCCCGGGCAGAATCTGTCGGAGTGGCGATACCAAAGAATCTTGAAAGCACCCTGAGTACATTGCCGTCCACGACTGCAAATGGCAGGCTGAAGGCAAAAGAGCTGATTGCTGCGGCTGTATATTCACCTACTCCTTTCAGGCTTAGGATTTCTTCGTAAGAAGCAGGGAATTTGCCATTAAACTCATTGAAAATCTGTCTGGAAGCAATTATCAGGTTCCTGCACCGCGAATAGTAGCCCAACCCTTCCCAGAGTTTTAGTATCCTTTCTTCAGATGCAGTTGCAAGTGATTGAATATCAGGAAATTCGTGAATAAAACGGCGGTAATAATCCCACCCCTGTTCGACTCGTGTCTGCTGAAGAATTATTTCACTAATCCAAATTCTGTAAGGATTAGTCTCGTTTTTCCAGGGCATTTCCCGCTTATTTGAAACCCTATTCCAATCCATGAGCCTGTTTCTAAAGAAATTTTCCTTCATCCTTGCAAGTTAATCCGGAAGTAAATATTTTAGATTTTGTGTGATATTATTTTTAATTCTTAATTATATTGGGTTAAATTTGTGAAGTAACGGCTGGAAAATTGTTTGGGCACTAATTTTGAAATTTTAAAAAATTGAACAATGAGAAAAGCTGATTTAATAAACAAGGTAAGTGAGAATACCCAGATCCCCAAGGTGGATGTTTTGGTGACTCTTGAAAATATTTTAATGGTGATCAAGAATTCACTCGGGGAAGGAGAGGGGGTTTTTATTCGCGGGTTTGGGAGCTTCGTAGTAAAGAAAAGGGCTGCCAAGGTTGGTAGGAACATCAAGAAAAATATCTCCATAACAATTCCGGAGCATTATATCCCTGCTTTCAAGCCTGCCAAGGAATTTGTAGATGAAATCAAATCAAAGAACCTCCAGGATAGAGATGAATAACGTAACTTTGCAACCCCTCTAAAACCAGGGTAGAATATTTTGAAGCAGAGAGTCATTTATTCAGGAGTCGCAATACTATTAGTTTTTGGGCTGTTCTTTTTTGGAAAGACAACAGGAGAGAAACCTAAGAGTGTTTCCGAAACGGCAGACGTAGTTCCGGCTTTTAATGCCGAGAAGGAAATCGACTCTTTAAAGTCCACATTACCACCGGAACTTGCAAAATCTCTTCAGAATCTGGAGAAAGAAACAGGTGGAGAATCGTCAGCAGAAAAATACACTGCGCTGGCTGAATTCTGGAAAGACTCCGCCAGCAATATAGTGCCCTACGTATATTACATAAGTAAGGCAGCAGAATTGGAGAATTCAGAAAAAAGCCTCACTTTTGCAGCCCAATTTATTTTAGAGAACATGCGGCGCGAAAGCCGGTTGGATCTCAAACTCTGGGAGGCTAAAACGGCGGCCGGGCTATTTGAGCAGGCTTTAAAGTTGAACCCCTCCAGTCATGAGTTGAAAATAGGGTTGGGAAGTTGTTATGTTTTTGGCCCTGGCATGACGGGTAATGCGCAGGAATCTATGAAAGGGATTCAGCAACTGCTTGAGGTAGCCAGGGAGGACAGTAACAACATGAAGGCACAGTTGGTATTAGGGATTGCCTCTGTAATTTCAAATCAGGTGGACAAAGGGATAGAGAGATTGCAGAAGGTTGTTGATTTTGATCCGAATAATTTAGAGGCTGTTTCGTGGCTGGCAGATGCATACGCAGTAGAAGGAGATGTGGCCAATGCCAGGAAGTGGTACGAACACAGTAAACATATTGTAAACAATCCTGCCTTCAGCAAAGAGATTGATGAAAGAATCAAATTGCTGGAGCAGCAATAGGAAAGAGAAGATAGTAAAACGGCAGAGTAAGCTGCTAATTTTTTTACGTTATTAAAACCATTTTGTATGCCTTGCGGTAAAAAAAGAAAACGCCATAAAATCGCTACCCATAAGCGTAAGAAGCGTTTAAGGAAGAATCGCCATAAGAAGAAATAGCAATCTCGTTTGCTGACTTCATTTTATTATTCCCTTTTCAGGTTCTCTTTCCTGCCTTTATTACTTTAAAAATATTAAGGTGAACAAAGAACTTATTATTAATGCTGCACCTCAATCTGTAGATATAGCTCTTCTTGAAGATAAGAAGCTGGTAGAGCTACATACTGAAAACGCAGATGCACGGTTTGGGGTCGGTGATTTGTATTTAGGAAAGGTAAAGAAACTGATTCCCGGACTCAATGCCGCATTTATTGATGTGGGGTTCGAGAAGGATGCGTTCCTTCATTATTCTGATCTCAGTCCTTATGTGCGCTCTATCCTGAAGTTTACGAAGATGGCTATCAATGAGAAGGCAGAGGACGATATCGACTTTTCTAATTTTAAGATTGAGCCGGAGATTGTAAAGACAGGCAAGATAGCTGAAGTATTGAGTGGCAAGCCCAACATTCTTGTGCAGATATTAAAAGAACCTATAGCTGCTAAAGGCCCAAGGCTTAGTTGTGAACTCTCGCTTCCCGGACGCTTTGTGGTAATCACTCCATTTAATAATATCGTAGCCGTCTCCAGAAAGATTCATTCATCTGAAGAGCGGAAGCGGCTCCAGAAGATTATTGAGTCTTTCAGGTCGAATAATTTTGGTGTGATAGTACGTACTGCAGCTGAAGGGAAGAGCGCTGCCGAGCTGCAGGAAGATATGTTATCGTTAGTGGAAACATGGAAACAGATTCAGCAGAATTTGAAGGGAGCAGTGGCGCCGACACGTATAATGAGTGAAGAGGGAAAGACACATAGTATCCTGAGAGATTTGCTTTCTGAAGACTTTAACCGGATAGTGGTTAATGATAAAAATATCTTTAACGAGACAAAGATTTACCTGCAAAAAATAGCTCCTGAAAAAGAAGATATTCTGTCGTTACATAATAATGGAGCACCAATTTTCGACAGTTTTGGTGTAACGAGGCAGGTAAAGGCTTCTTTTGGCAAGACGGTGAATCTTCCCAGCGGCGCTTATCTGATTCTTGAACACACAGAAGCGCTTCATGTAATTGATGTCAACAGCGGTTATAAGAGTGTGGGGAATAACCAGGAGCAGAATGCACTGGAAACTAACCTTGAGGCTGCTGCGGAAATTGCGCGTCAGCTCAGGCTCAGAGATATTGGTGGTATCATTGTGGTGGACTTTATTGACATGAAGCTTCCTGAAAACAAAAAGAAACTGGTGGAGCAGATGGGACGATTTATGGCAATAGACCGGGCAAAACATGCGGTACTTCCAATTAGCAAGTTTGGGTTGATGCAGATAACCCGTCAGCGTATGAAGCCTGAGATGAGCATCAACACAATGGAAGTGTGCCCCAGTTGTAATGGGACAGGGAAAATATCTTCTACACTTGTACTGGAGGATGAGATCGAGAAGAATCTCAGCTATCTGATAATGCAAAAGCACAAAAGCCTTACTATCGAAGTGCATCCTATCCTCTATGCGTACCTTACCAAAGGCATTCCGTCAAAGAGGTTTAAGTGGAGAATGAAGTTCAAGCAGAAGATACGAATCAGAAAAAATACAAACTTTTACCTTACAGAGTTTAAGTTCTTCGATGCAAATGACGAGGAAATAAAAATCTGAGATCACTTTTCACCTTCTGGAAATTCTTCCGTCGATATCAAAAACAATTTCCTCTTCATCACGAAGGAATTGAAGAATACTTAGGACTTTTTTAATAGGAATACCGGTTTGCTTTGAAATTTCCTCAACTGTAAGTCTTTGTGACTCCCTGAGAGCCTGTTCTACTGTGTCAATTTCATTTTTATTGATAGACTTCTGTTTTTGAGCCAGGCAGATATCACAGATGCCACAGGGTTTTCCGGGTTTCCCGGTGAAGTATTCATTGATAAAACAGCTTCTGCATATCTTTTTCTGGGTAGCATAAGTAATCATTTTACGCAGTCGGTCTTCAAAAGCCTTTTTTCTTTTATGGATATTTTTCTCATTGATGACCAGGTCTTCGGCCCGCTGCCTGTTTTCTGGAAAGTAGATTTGTGGTTTGTCTTTTCTAGGATTGTAGTCCAGAATTCGAAAGTTGTGTAGTTCCGTGAGTTTTTTGATAACGTCTTCTTTTGAAGAAGAAATAAATTTTGCCAAAGTAAATTCATCAATGAAGACGGGTTGTTCCATAATTCCTTCATAACTTCTCAGCAACCCTTTAATGATTGAGTTGTATGAGGGGTAGGAAGATTCGAAGTGTTCGAGATTTGATTTTCCGGCAAGGAACTCTACTGTTGCCGGTGAGAAGAACTGTTCGCTGAATTGCAACACTTCTTCCTGTTCTAGGATTTTCAATGTGTTAACCGTGAGAAGCGCATTTGTATTATACTTTTCGACAAATGCTGCAATCTCAAAGTCGAACGAAGAACCTTTACCCTTGCCGGCAGGTAATTGAAGATGATTGCATAAGAGGCTGTAGATATGCCTGATTGTTTTTGTGTCGGGGAACTTTAGTGAAATACTTTCCTCGAGGTTTGAAATCTCGGTGGCATGATACAACAATACTGCGTATGATTTCAGGCCGTCGCGCCCGGCTCTGCCTGCCTCCTGGTAATAGTATTCAAGGGCTTCGGGAATTTCAAAATGAATTACAGAACGTACGTCCGGTTTGTCAATTCCCATACCAAACGCATTTGTGCAGCAGATGACTCTGGTTTTGTTTTGGATCCATTCATCCTGTTTTTGATTTCTTTCATCCGTACTTAGCCCTGCATGATAATAGTCTGAGTTGATGTTATTTAATCTTAACAGTTTGGATACTTCCCTGGTACTCTTTCTGCTCCTGCAATACACTATTGAGGATCCCTGTACTTTTTGGAGAATTGATATCAGCTTGTTTTCCTTTGATGGTGGTATGAAGACGCTGTAAGAAAGGTTGGGTCGGTCATAAGTTTGCTGAAATATTTTGTATCCCGGCCTGAAGTTGAGGTTTTCGATAATGTCTTTCCGGACCGATGGGGTGGCTGATGCTGTCAATGCGAGTATGGGCGTCTCAGGAATAATTTCACGTAAGGACGCAATCCTAAGATAAGAGGGGCGAAAATCGTATCCCCATTGAGAGATGCAGTGTGCCTCATCGACAGCTATAAAGTTGATGTGAATAGAGGGCAGGTACTCGAGAAAGAGGCTTGTTTCCAGCCTTTCAGGAGAGACGTATAGGAATTTATAATTACCGTGGATCGCATTCTCTAATGTCTTTTTTACTTCAGAAAACTTCATCCCGCTGTGAATGGCAAGAGAAAAAATACCTCTCTTTTTCAGATTATTTACCTGGTCTTTCATCAATGCAATGAGAGGAGTAATTACCAGACAGATTCCCGGGCGCATCATAGAGGGCACCTGAAAGCATATTGACTTGCCCCCACCGGTTGGCATAATAGCGAATGTGTCTTTTCCTGACAATACAGCATGGATTACTTCTTCCTGGTTATTGCGGAAAGCTTCGTAATGCCAATATTTTTTTAATACTGATAATGGTGTCACAGTAATCAAAGTAAAATGAATTATTTGAAATGCCTGATTTCCGGCAGGCTAATTTATTTTTTCCCGGGAACAGGCTTTCTCATAGTCTGTATGTATTAATGATACGTAATGTTGATAGAGTTGGACAGGCTATTTATCTTTTTTATTCGGGGGAGCAAAATATGGAATCCATTGGTAATTTTGCCGAATGGCAATGCATGAACTGAAGGTGGATTTTGGAAATATCCGGGACGCTGCAAAAGAATTTGTGAATCTGACGAGAGGATACAGAGTGTTCTCGTTTTCGGGGGAATTGGGAGCGGGTAAGACTACCTTTATTTCTGCTGTTTGTAAAGAGTTGGGGGTAGAAGACGTGGTTAGCAGTCCGACTTTTTCTATAGTTCAACAGTATAGTTCTCTACAGGGTGATATTTTTCATATTGACCTCTACCGTATCAGGAATGAGGAGGAGGCAGTGAGTGCCGGAATAGAAGACAGTATTGACAGTGGTAACATCTGTTTTATAGAGTGGCCGGAGAGGGCGCAGGGGATTCTGCCTTCTGATACTGTCAGGGTGGAAATAGAGATAGAAAGCAGGGACTGCCGCAGGCTAGGGATTTCGATTCCTCAATCTACAGATTGAAATTTTCTTTATATTTAGTCATTAATAGAGTTTTTATGTCATCTTCCAAACTGTTTGTATCCCCTTCGTTGAGCTATGAAACTTTTGAAGAGACTTTAGATATTAAGCCCAGAGGGGCTGAACTGCATATCGGAATTCCTAAAGAGGTCTCCTTTCAGGAGAATAGAGTGGCACTTACCCCGGAAGGAGTGAGTGTGTTGGTAGCAAATGGACACAAGGTGGTGATAGAGTCACAGTCGGGAGAAGGGGCAAACTACAGCGATAGGGATTTTAGCGATGCCGGTGCAAAAGTGGTGTATTCCAAGAAGGAAGTATTTGAGTGTAGTACAATCGTAAAGAGCGCTCCCCTCTGTGAGATGGAAGTGGAATATCTGAAGCCCGACCAGTTCATCATTTCTCCGATACATGTTTCTGCCATGAAGCGTGAGATTCTTGAAAAAATGATGGAGAAGAAGATCACAGCGCTAAGTTTTGAAAACCTGAAAGATGACAGTGGCCATAACCCGATTGTAAGGAGTATGAGTGAGATTGCCGGGAGCGCGGTAATGCTAATAGCCGGACATTATCTGAGCAGTACCAATAAAGGTAGAGGGGTGCTGCTGGGCGGCATTTCCGGAATTCCGCCAACCAAGGTGATTATTATCGGTGCAGGAATAGTTGGCGAGCAGGCGGCAAGGACGGCACTCGCAATGGGTGCCAGTGTGAAGGTGTTTGATAATAGCATTTACCGGCTAAAACGACTGCAGAACAATATCGGCACACGTGTATATACTTCTGTTATAGAACCCGGCATACTTGGAAAGCAGCTAAAGACATGTGATGTAGCAGTGGGCGCACTTTCGGCAAATGGGGGAAGGACGCCACTTGTGGTCACAGAGGAGATGGTGAGCAGAATGAGGCCCGGGAGTGTGATTGTAGATGTTAGTATCGATCATGGGGGGTGTTTTGAGACTTCCAGGATTACTTCACAAGATGAACCGGTTTTTAAAAAATACGATGTAATTCATTATTGCGTACCCAATATTCCCAGTGGATTCGCGAGGACTGCTTCCCAGGCAATCAGTAATGTGCTGATGCCTCTCATGCTTGAAATTTCAGAAGATGGGGGTATAGAAAATATGGTTTGGTACAGGATAAATATCAGAAGTGGTATCTATGTTTTCAGGGGCGCTCTGACCAATTTCTATTTAAGTGAGCGGTTTGACTTGAAGTTCACCGATTTGAATCTGTTGATAGCCAGTTCTAGATAAGGCTGAAGTCCGGATTTGACTTTTACTGTGCTTCAATTTTTTGGGGAAGGGGCTCTCCTGCCGGGATGAACCTGATAGAAATACTATTTACGCAGTGCCTCACATTTTTTGCTGTTTCCCACTCACCTGTAAAGACATGTCCCAGATGCCCGCCACAGTTGGCACAAACGATTTCGGTTCTGTATCCATCTGCATCCGGTTGTCTCTTTACAGCCCCCTTTATCTCGTCATCAAAACTGGGCCATCCGCATGAAGAGGCAAATTTGTCAGTGGAGTTATAGAGTGGTGCATTGCATCGCCGGCAGATATAGGTTCCCTTTTTAGTATTAGTATAGTATTCTCCGGTAAATGGCATCTCAGTCCCTTTGTACAGAATC
>JACFNA010000311.1 GCA_019455085.1 Chitinophagaceae bacterium | reverse complement strand
GACTGTGAGCAAATAAAAATTGGAGAAAATTTTTCAAATACAAATAGACAAACGAATTGGTTAACCTTTGAAAAAGAGAAATAAAAAAAGGCGATAATCGAGTAGACGGCCCCGCCAGTTTTAGCTGACGGGGTGCGCCTCTCACACCACTGTACGTACGGGTCTCGTATACAGCGGTTCGTTAAGATGTGGGGCAATTTTCTTATAAAGCGAAAGCATAGACTCATAGCCTCTTTGCCGCAACCGGTCTAAGGTAATGGTAGTAACAAGAATGGGGCTTTGAGCTACCGCCCAGCCTCCCATCCGGGTTCTGCTCCACGAATAGGCATGATCCTGATCAACACCCAGCCGGATCAGGTTTTTCCTTTTCCGCTCGGGCTTTTTCCAGAAATGCCATATGCAATACCTCAGGCGATTGCGCACCCACCCATCCAGTTCTTTGAGCTTACCCTGAATACTTGCCATACGGAAGTATCCAAGCCAGCCCCGCTGAAGTTCGTTGAGTTTACGGATGCGTTCGTCGAAAGTGGCCGGAGTTGTTTTCCGGGTAATGACTTTGATTTTCTGCTTTAGTGTTTTCCATCCCTTTTCGCTCACCACCAACTGGTATTTGCCTTTCTCACCCTTCACATAAGTGGGGACGAATCCGAACCCCAATATAGTAAAGTTCACCGGTTTGCGTATGCCGCTTTTCTCCCGGTTGATGGGTAATTTCAGCCTGTTCTTTAGAAAAAGAAAGGCTTCGTTACCTGCCTTACGGGCAGCATAATTACTTTTGGCATAGATGCTAAAGTCGTCGGCATAGCGAACATAACGAAACCCTTGCCTGGAGAGTTCCTTATCCAACTCATTCAGCATGATGTTGGATAACAGCGGGCTGAGCGGGCTCCCTTGTGGTACACCTTTTCTGCGTTTGGTGAGTTTACCGTTTATTTGAATAGGGGCTCTCAGCCATTTGCGGATAAGGCGCAGTGTGACCGGACATTTTACCTTGCGGTACAGCAACTGCAGCAGAATACAGTGATCTACTTCGTCGAAGAAGTTCTTCAGGTCTATGTCAACAATGTGCTGATAACCGGAATTGATGTATTCCTGTGCCTTGAGTACAGCCTGTTGGGCGTTGCGGTTGGGACGAAAACCGAAGCTGTAATCCTCAAATTCAACCTCGAATTTAATGGCTATTACCTGTCCGACTGCTTGTTGCAGAAGACGGTCAGTAACCGTTGGAATACCCAGTAAGCGGGTTTTTCCATTGCTCTTAGGTATCTCTACCCCAAGGATGGGTTTGGGCAGGTACTTTCCCTGTCGGATTTCTGATTCTATACGCTGCCTGTTTTTGGTCAGGTGCGCGTACAGTTCTTTAACCGGCATACCATCCACGCCTGCCGAACCTTTGTTCGACACCACTTTTCGATAGGCCAGTGTTAAATTCCTCCGGTTTAATACCTGTTCAATCATCCTGTGTTTACTTCTTTTACCCTGTTTCGCTTATAGTAAGGCTTCCGCATCAGGCGGATCCCTACTTAATTTGAAACATCTTAACGTTCAGCCCTTGATTACTTCTGTGAGACTTCCGGTTATCTATACCGGCTCGTATCGGGTAACTACTACGGCCTCTGCTGACTTCTCAATATGACCAACACGTGGCCTATAAGACCTCCCCTGGTAAGAGCTGCTCCCTTCCTCCAATCGCTGCGGCATCTACTATCATACGATTTTTGTATGCTTTGGACGTTACAATGATGTGCTTGCTTATCCTCGTTCAATAGCCTCTTATGCCGTTCCTGTTCGTCAGTACCGGATTTTGCAGTCTGGCTTCCTTCACTGCTGTTGTCACCAACAACCAGCTTGCCACTTGCTAATACTTCCGGGCGTTACACCGGTGTATAAGGGACTTTCACCCTCAGGGAATTTATTTACACTTGTTGCAATACTTCGGAATGATAAATTTGTATTTTTGGTCTTTTTCCAGAGCGTACAACAAGTGTGCGCTGCAGCTCATGCAGGGCACACACATTTTGCATAAGTAATGGCAGGCAAAGTGCTAAATATCAAGGGTTGTAGCCCGCTCAAACTGCATCGCGGTTTGACAGGAAAGAAGCCCGCAATCTGCCACTACTCATACAATTTACCGTTATGCTTCAGGCTAAAAAAAGACAGACGAACATTTGACGATTTACAAACAGAAAGAATACCGATCCAAAAATTTTTGTAACTTTGTATTTTAAAGGAATTTGAATGGAAATATTGTCAGACATATATTTAGGTGACAGTACG
>JACFNA010000310.1 GCA_019455085.1 Chitinophagaceae bacterium | reverse complement strand
CCAATGAACAATATAAAGTTTGCACAAAAAGGGTCTCCAGCTTTTCAGAAATCAATCTACCCAGCTCATAATGTTTTTTAAAGGAGTTACATTCCACACTGTGCCAGGATGGTGAAGAGCAATTGATTACATAATAATCCGGGTCTGCATCTGTATCCGATAAAATGTTATCCAGTAAGTCATCCGTTCTTTCAGATGTAACGGTCGAAGAAATGCCTGAATAATTTTCAAGCAGTGTTATCAACTCATCTTTTTGGTTTGACTTAATATGAAAATGCAACAAAAATTCCATTTTCGGATGGGGATTTTAAAATTGACAGGATGAAGTCATCCATCAGAAAGATACAAATCTTAACCGCAATCTCAAGCACTTGACTAATTTTTTGTGCTATCTTTTGCAAAAAACCGGTACTGAAAATCCAATCCAACATCTCACTTTATATTATATTCTACACAAAAATTTTTATTCCGGCTCGTCTCATTTATCGCTTTTTTTTCGATAAATTGAGCATTTATAATTCTAAATTCTTATTGTATGCCACATGAAATTACACTTGCAACAGCAATAGCCATGACAACGCGCTATCGCAGCCAACACCCCGACAGTTATCCCATTTGCGAAACTTTTGATATCAGTGCTGTTCAAAAGCTACTGGCAACTCCGGGAGCTGCCTTTTTAAGAATTTATTACGGACTGAAAGAAGATGGCAAGATGGATGCTATATTAGTAGCAGCCGACAGCGACAATAAAGACATATTACCGGCATCGGAAGACCCATTGATAAACGCCGACTCCGGTCCCGTGATTTTGCAAGATGGGTTTCGTTGCCCCCCGGCCTGTCCGCCGCCATCACCATTAAATAAATGAGCTATTTTGCTATCAACATTGTTGCCAGCCTTAGCATTATGCTACCGGCAGTACTATTGGTATTACGCAGGCGCTTTATAGCGCCTGCATTTTATCCTTTTGCCCTCCTCGTATGGATAGGAACAATTAACGAGTTGATAAGTCTGGAAGAGATTATCTATCATCATTCTAATATGCTGAACTCTAACATTTACGTGCTGATTGAATATTTGCTGTTGCTCTGGCTTTTTCAGCAGTGGAATGAGTGGCGGTATTCCAGCGCTTTTCTTTTAGGTTGTATCGGTATAGCGATCTGGGTCATTGATAACTTTTTCTGGCATTCAATTAAAACAGATAATTCGTTTTTCAGAATGGCTTACAGTTCGATTATCGTCTGGCTTTCCATGTCTCAAAGCACCAGGATCATCATTAATGACACAAGCCACCTTTATAAAAATGCACGGTTTATTCTTTGCCTGACATTCATCATTTATTACAGTTTTAAAACATTTTTTGAATCATATAACCTGGTTAATGAAGGCATAAGCGACCGCTTTTTCTATTGGCTATGGCTGATGTTAAATGTTGTGAACCTTTTTACTAATTTATGTTATTCTTATGTAATAGTATGGATCAGAAAGAAAACACCTTTTACTTTACAATACTGATTTCTTCCCTGGTATTGCTATCACTCATAGCAGTTTTTTCGCTTACTGCGTTATGGCTGTACCGTAAGCGCATAGCAACACAAAAGGAATTGGAAAATCGCAATCTCTTTAAGCTGGAAAGTGATCGCCAAAGACTGGCTGACAGTCTGCAAAACATATTATTACCTGTATTTAATTTAATGCTGCCTGAACTGGAAGCGCTCAAACTGCCTGATGATGAAAGCAGGAGTAGCGTTGCTGAAATAAAATTATTGGCATCAAGGGCCGTAGAACAGCTTACTCGTCTTTCCTCCCTTTTAGTACCGCGGCAATTGGAAGAGGTGGGGCCCGCAGCCGCCCTGAAAAACTTTGCCGGAATAATACAGGACACATACCACCTTCCGGTACATTTTTCAGGAAGTGACATTCCCCGGCTTACAAAAGAAGCAGAGCTTCACATATACAGGTTGGCCGAAGAGCTACTGGACAATATTATTGTTCATGCCAAAGCAACACAGGCCTTCTTAAATATCTCCTCATCTGAAAGGAATATCACTCTTTTGGTCAGCGATGATGGTATTGGGCTTGACCTTCCTTATGTAAAAAAAAGCAAAAAAGCGCTTGGACTCCGTAATATTCTTGCCAGGGCTTTTGTGCTGGATGCAGAGGTGTTTATAGAGAGTAATAATGAAGGGGGAACAACATATATAATTGATATCCCCATACAGAATTCCTAATCGAAAAATTGTGAACTCATTTGATTGTAGGGAAAAATATATGAGTGA
>JACFNA010000031.1 GCA_019455085.1 Chitinophagaceae bacterium | reverse complement strand
TTCAACTTTAATGCGTATCATACAAGATGGTCTGGGAGGTCATTTGAAATTATCACTGACATCCTAAACTTACCGGCACGAACCCTTTACATTGGGCTTGCTTCCATGCCGGCTGACGGAATAAAATCTCAACATTCGGAATACTATTGAGCTTTGGTACGGGCCAAACTTTCACTGTTCAGCATTTGCACTTATCTTCGGCTTTGGGTTCGCTATTGGGTCCCGATAGCTATCGGGATTCCACCTGAACAAGCACTGAATTCCGGCACGGTGGCAAGCCCTCTACGTTAGCGGCTATGTTAGAGTGTAAGCTCCCCCAAAAATTATTACGACCCAATTAATGACTAAGAATGCAAACAGTGTTTTACAAATTAAAACAACACTTGACCTTGAAAGTAATTTTACCTTTAAGTTTTAGCTTCCTTTTGACTTCTTGCTTTTATTCGGGAAAGTACATTGCAGCATATACTGTTCAAGACAAGAATAAGAACAAAAACACAAGAGAAATAACGATTGACTTTATTAACCAACTTGCAGACAAATACGCACTGAGCAAAGATCCGAAATTCAACGGTATAGACACACTTGGATTTTTTGGACAACCATATCATTACTTCAAATTTTGGTTTGAACAGAAAGACACAAATACAATTGTAAAACTGCACTATTGGGGGACATTTGGAAGCAGAAAGAAAAAACCTTACAAAGACTTTTTCAACGAACTTGACGATTTTATGAAAGAAACTTTTATAATCATTGATCAGGACATTAAGGAAGAAAATAACTCGAAGAAAAAGTAACAAGGAACTATGACGGAAGATAGAAACACAGCTGGTAACAGCAGTTTGACAATATGGCGGCTGAAGTGCTTCATTGAAACATTTGTGCAAAGTTCAACCGCAGTAATTCTATTGAACCCCGATAGCTATCGGGATACTGAAAATCCGCCACTTCGCCAAGCTGCAAAACGAAATAGCACAATTCGCTCCGCTTCATTGTGCTATTTTGCAACCTCTCAAATGAACTAAACTAAAATATGAAATCACTTCTTTTATTCACATTCTTAGCTATTTCTATTTATTCATGTTCACCGAAAATCCGTTCAACGATAAGTTCAAAACAACCACCGCTTTCAGACACAACCTTCGTTTTAGTACTACAGCAGCAGGACGACTTTACAAATGACGGAATTGAAATTGGCACAATCAAATCAGGTGACAACGGACTTTCAACAAACTGCACATATTTTGAAGTCATTGATAAGCTCAAACAGATGGCAAGGCAAAACGGAGCAAATGTTATCAAAATTACGGAACACAAGGTACCAGACAGATGGAGTAGTTGCGACAGATTCACGGCCAGGATTTATCTGGTTCCAGATTTCCGAAAGCATGAAAAAGAAATTCAGTGGTCACCAACCAGAAAATTGACCTGGGAAGATTTTAAAGGAAATCCAAAATCAATTTCTAATTTAAATGTGGCTGCTCAAACATATTGTGGCTTTGGCTTTCAAACAAATTATGTAACTGTACTTACTAAAGCAAAAATATTTGTTACAACCACTTTTACCTGTAACCTAAGTTGGGTGAGACCAGACCAAAAAAATAGAGCAGACTTGTTAGAACATGAACAGGGACATTTTGATTTATGCGAAGTTTATGCAAGGCAATTAAGAAAAAAATTACAGGAACAGAAATTGACAGTTTTCAATCTCAACACTGATGCAAATGCTATTTTTAAAAATGTTTACGCTTTGTATTTGGACAGACAGGAATTATATGAAAAAGAAACTAATTACGGACTTAACAAGGAAAAACAAAATGAGTGGAGGATGACAATTAACAATGAACTCAGCGATTTGAGTAATTACACGAAATAACACTTCTGCCATCATTTGCATTAGCTATAGCAGTGCTGAACGAATAAACATCGGCTTTTTGTTCGCTATTTTACTTCAGTTCCGGCTAAAAGATCTCCATTAAACTTTTGTCCTTATTCTGTACTTTTAGTTCTCATATCGGTCCCGATAGCTATCGGGATTGGGCGAAAGGAACTCTGAATATCCTGCCATCACTAAAGTGTTATCCATTAGCGGTCATTGCAGGACGAGCCAACGAAAACAGAAATTTGAACTTTTAAAGGAATTTTAAATGACAAGTAAAATACCGACAGTAGAAGCACAAATGCTAATCAGAAAATCTGTTTCCCGGGTTTTCCAGGCAATTATTGACCCAACAATTACAACTAACTTTTGGTTTACAAAATCAAGTGGAAAGTTAGAAGTAGGAAAAACTGTGAAATGGGAATGGGAAATGTATGGATTTTCTACCAACGTTTTGACAAAGGACATTATACCCAACAAACTTATTTCAACGGAATGGGGCGACCCTGCAACGACTGTTGATTACGAGTTTACCGAATTGGCAGACGAAACGACTTACGTTGTAATCAAAAATTACGGTTTCAAAGAAACAGGAGACGATTTAATCCAGGCAGTTCAAAATAATACAGGCGGTTTTACAACAGTTTTAGACGGAATGAAAGCATATTTAGAACACAATATCAAACTGAATTTAATTGCCGACAAATTCCCCAAAGAAGTAAGTAATCGCGGAAAATAAATTGAAAAACTTAACGACAAAAAACAACGAACCGCCAGCATTGGGTTTGCTGCTATCGCTGGCTGAAGGAATAAACATCAACTTTAAGTTCGCTGTTCGGCGATAGTTCCCAACTGAAAATACTTCGTTCTGCATTTGTTGTTACCTTCGGCTAGGGGTTCGCTACTGGGTGCCGGTAGCTATTGAGGTTCCGGGCTGAACAAGCACTGAATTCCTGCACTGCATAATGCCGCCGGGGCGTAAGCGGCTATCAAACTAATTTGGTAACAACTAAATTTTTTTTAATTGGAAACAAAAAGTTTAATAGACATTCATAAAGAAAATAAAGAGACATTTAAGTCTAAACTCATTAACCAGGAGGATGGACGTTCCTTTGCATGTAAAGTTTGGGATGTTATGACCGATGGTAAGGGAAACGCAGACAACTGTTTAGGTGAAAACTTTAACCAATTAATTAATACCATTATAGATGATTTCTTTGACAATTATGAACCTTCAAAGAGTACGAAACTTGACTATTATTTTACGACCTATCTACTTTGGCTATACTTAGTAGTTGAAAGAATTGATTTCGTCTTTGGAGCCGTTAATAAAGATAATAAGAGCAAGCTTTTTTCTGATTTTAAGGAGAAGAACTTTCAAACTTGTCAGCTCATTAAAAAATGGGCAAACTTCCTAAAACATCCCAAAGAGTTTATCTTCTCTCACTGGCCACTATATTTGATGGAAGAAGAAGGGATGGTAGTTGAAAATAAAGAAGATTTTATCATCATAGATACTGAATTTGTAAAGAAAAACTATACAAAGTCAGACAGTAGAATAACAACACTTGAAAATTGTAATAGGGCTTTGGTTTTAGTTCCTGACTTGATAAAATTAACTGAGACATTTTGTAACGAGCTTAATTCGTTTTTTGATTTCATTTGTGAGAATAAAATCGTTTCTGACTATTTGAGAGACAAAACCACATTAGAATTTTATTATGAGGAAGAAACTGAAGAAACAGAAGATATTTAGGCAGACACCCGCTAACATGGGACTTGCTGCCACGCCCACTAAACGAATTAAAATCTCAACATTAGGAATTCTATTGAGCATCAGCCCGGGCGAAACTTTCATAGCTCAACATTGGTACCTGATGACATCAGTCAAAAGGTGACTGAATCGTACCCTATCCTTTAATATTGAATTTGGCAAACAATTCTCTGTCCGCGGGAATGAATTCCTTTAGAATTGTGTTCTCATTTACTACCTTTAATCACTCCATTAAACTATATCATGAAAAGACAAATTTTCCTAATCATCCTCCTTGCTCCACTTTTTACGGTAGCGCAATCTACACTGACTATAGAAAAGATAATGCAGGATCCGCGCTGGATTGGCACATCGCCCTCTAACCCTTTCTGGAATGTGGGAAGCGACACACTTTTCTTCTCCTGGAATCCTGAAAAAAACACGTCAGACTCTCTTTACTTCATCACACTAAAAAATAATACTCCCCAAAAAGCAACTCTTGCACAACAGCAGGTGCTCCGCAGGGGCGAGAGCGTGAGATGGAACCGCGACCGTAGCGCTATTGTATATGTAATGAAAGGCGATATATTTTATGAAACATTCAAGCCGGCAAAAACGGTCAGGATTACTCAGACGACCGACTTCGAATCCAATGCGGACTTTTCATTTAATGATTCTAAGATTGCCTATCAGTCAGGCCAGAATCTCTTTACATGGGATATAGCTTCCGGACAAATTACCCAGTTGACCAATTTCGTTAATGCCGATCAGCAACCGGGAGCCCGCAATAGTCAGCCTTCTAATCCTGCTGAAAAATGGCTTGCAAACGAGCAGCTACAATACCTCCAGGTACTGAAGGAAAGAAAAGAAAAAAGTGATGCAAGAAAAGCCTATAATGATAAGTTCAGAACTGAAGACTTCAGAAAACTCGTAACCGGAAACAAACGTCTCAGCGGCCTGTCACTTAGCCCGGACGGGCAGAATGTCGCCTATACCCTAATCCAGTCTGGTACCGCCTCTAAAAGGACAATCGTTCCCGATTATGTTACAGAATCCGGATATACTACTGACATCCCCGGAAGAGCCAAAGTGGGTGAATCGGGCAGCACCTATCAACTCTATGTGTACGACAGAACATCGGATACACTTGTGTCTGTAAATCTGGAGAATCTGGAAGGCATCCGCGATATACCTGAATTCTACAAAGACTATCCATCAGTATATGAAAAGCTTAAGAAGGATAACAAGCCTCGTCCTGTTTCAGTAGGTTTCAGAAATGCATGGTCGCCCGACGGCAAAAATCTTCTTATTGAAATACGCTCACAAGATCACAAAGACCGCTGGTTGCTTGTTTATAACACTGACACAAAAAGTACTACTCAGGCAGATCACCAACACGATGAAGCATGGATAGGAGGGCCAGGAATGTTTAATTTCGGATGGCTCAATGAATCTACACTCTACTACCAAAGCGAAAAGTCAGGTTACTCCCATCTGTACCTTTATGATATACAATCAAAGGCTACACGCCAGCTCACCAGCGGAAACTACGAAGTACAGTCTGCTTCGCTAAGCCCTGATAAAAAATACTTTTATATTTCCACAAATGAAAATGACCCCGGGCAAACAAACTTCTACAAACTGCGCATCACAGATGGAAGACAGGAAAAGATCACTTCTATGCCCGGTGGAAACAAGGTAACAGTATCTCCGGACGGGAAACAACTGGCAATTCTCAACTCTTTGTCGAACAAGCCGTGGGAGCTTTATCTTCAAAAAAATGAAGCAGGCAGTAAGGCTTCTCAGATTACGGATAAAGGCATGAGCGATGAGTTCAGAGCCTATCCGTGGAGAGCGCCTGAAGTGGTCGCATTCGAAGCCCGCGATGGTGCCAAAGTGTATGCAAGAGTATATAAACCCAACAACCCTAAACCGGGTATGCCGGCAGTGGTATTCGTACATGGTGCAGGATATCTTCAGGATGCTCATAAATGGTGGAGCGATAGCTATTTCCACGATTACATGTTTCACAACATGCTGGCAGATTACGGATATTATGTGATAGCTCCTGATTACAGGGCCAGTTCCGGTTATGGGAGAGACTGGCGTACCGCAATTTACAGGCACATGGGCGGATGGGATCTTACAGACAATGTCGATGCCGCACAATACCTTGTAAAAACTTATGGAGTAGATGCAAAGAGAATCGGTATCTATGGAGGATCTTACGGTGGTTTTATCACACTTATGGCTATGTTCACCACTCCTGATGTCTTTGCAGCCGGTGCAGGCCTTCGGTCTGTAACTGAATGGGCTAATTATAATGATGGCTATACCAGCAATATCCTAAACGATCCGTATAATGACAGCCTGGCTTATCGTCGCAGTTCACCCATATACTTTGCCGAAGGGCTAAAAGGAAACTTATTGATGTGCCATGGACTGATAGACGTCAACGTGCATGCACAGGATATAATCAAATTGACACAAAGGTTAATAGAATTGAAAAAAGAAAATTGGGAACTTGCACTCTATCCGCTGGAAGACCACGGATTTGTAGAGCCTACCAGTTGGATGGACGAGTATAAGCGGATTTATAAACTGTTTGAAACCGTACTTAAGAAATAAAGGCACTCCCCCGATGGAAATAAAAGAGCTGTACGAGTTATTCCTGAAGCACCCTTCAATAACTACTGACACAAGAAAATTAAAGGAGGGTGATTTATACTTTGCACTCAAAGGGCCTCACTTCAACGGAAATCTCTTTGCGGTGCAGGCTTTGGAATCCGGCGCAGCCTATGCAATAATTGATGAGGATATCGCTCCGGATAATAGCAGGTTCATCAAAACAGATGATGTCCTGACAACCCTGCAAGACCTCGCAGCATACCATCGCAGCAAATTCAATATTCCCTTTCTGGCAATCACCGGAAGCAACGGGAAGACTACCACAAAAGAACTGATTCATGCAGTGCTCTCTTCGCACTACATAACCTACACTACGCACGGCAACCTGAACAACCATATTGGGATTCCCCTAACCATACTGTCTGTAGGTGATGATGCACAGATAGCAGTTATCGAAATGGGGGCAAACCACATGAAAGAAATTGAAGGCTATTGTAAGTATGCAAGGCCCAATCACGGGTTGATCACCAACATAGGTAAAGCCCATCTCGAAGGGTTTGGCAGTGCTGAAAACGTTAAGAAAGGGAAGGGAGAACTCTTTGCTTTTCTCATGGCAAACAACGGTCACGCATTTATAAATGCCGACGACCCCAATGTACTTGACCTTGGGTCCCTGCTTTCCCAAAAGACATTGTACGGCAGTAGTGCCACACCGCCAACTGGAACTATCCTCAGCAGCGATCCCTTTCTGAGCGTCACGCTCTCCTCTCCTCCCGGCTTGCAAATTGCCACACACCTGGTGGGCGGATACAACGCTCCCAATGTATTTGCCGCCGTCACTGTAGGCAGACACTTCCGGGTGCCTGATGAAAAAATCAAAAAAGCAATTGAGGATTATGTTCCTGCCAATAGCCGTTCGCAGATGATCCTCAAAGACAACAATACAATTATCCTTGATGCCTATAATGCAAATCCCGGCAGTATGAAAGCCGCGGTTGAAAACTTCGCCACCATGAAAGGAACTAACAAAATTCTTTTTCTTGGAGACATGAAGGAGTTAGGTACAGACAGTTTAAAAGAACATGAAAATCTCGTTGCGCTTCTTAAGCAACATCCTTGGTACCGGGTAATACTTGTAGGGCCTGAGTTTGCAAAAGTCTCGCACCCCTATTTACACTTTGCCAACTCCGACGAGGCGCAAGAATGGTTTCAGAAGCAGCACTTTTCAGATACTTCCATCCTTGTCAAAGGATCACGAAGTATGCGCATGGAAAAGGTGATAGAATAGACTCCCCCAATTATTATCTCCGGTAAAATGAAAAATTCCAGATACCCTAACTCATTATTATTTAAAGTAACCTCTCTCAATAGTACCAGGTATGCCTATCTGTTAGGTACAATGCACATGATCTGTGCAAAAGACTTTCATATAAAGCCTAAGGTTATAAACGCTCTCAGAAAATGCGATACCTACTATATGGAGGTTGACCTCGGTAACTCCGATGAAATGAACGCAATGGCCGAGAGCCAGGCTTCGCTGAGAGACTTGTCGGAAGGCCTTACAGAAAAAGAAAGCGCTCAACTTCAAGCTGTCATTCAGGAGGCGACAGGAGTATCAGCAGAAAATATTGAAGAGGTTTCCCCTCTGGCGCTCATCAACAAACTGACGATGGAAGCAATGGGATGTGATGACGTGAAAGTGCCGGAAATTGAACTTGTTCAGATTGCTTTCCACCTGGGCCTTAACACAGGAGGCCTGGAAACGGCTCTCGATCAATTCCACATCGCGCAAAAGGTATTCACCGGAAAAGAAATGCTCCATCAGCTAAAAGGTATTAAAGGATACAAAGGCTTATTTCAAAATATTGCTACGGCATATCATTCTGAAAACCTGACTAAACTCGCTGCGCTCATTACTGACAAGCAGTTTATGAGCAAGCGCGCGTATCAGACATTGGTCACTTCCCGAAACAGGAAATGGGCAAAGCTAATACCCCGCCTTATCGAAAAAGGAAAACCATTCATTGCAATAGGAGCAGGACACCTGCCCGGCGATACCGGAGTCATTGACCTGCTACGACTTCAGGGCTTCTCCGTGAATCCGGTTTACAGATAACGTATTATAACAACTTCCTGTGTCGTTCTATTTCCTACTGTCTTTCAACCGGGACGGATACATATTGTTTGCAGGATAGCCGGGTTATCCCATTAATATAGTTTGATTACGAATACCCACCCTATTTAATCAAATGCTTATCATATCCCTGGTCGCGCAGATAATGATAGGCCGCCAGCACATTTGCAGGTACTTCCTGTGGAATTTGAAATCCTCTGGAAGGGTATTCAATAATCCTCTGGAGGTCGCCCACCATCACATTGATGACTCTTTCAATGGGTATCTCATCAGTAGGATAATCCCGAAAGGGAATCTGCGGCGAAGTGACTACAAAATCCTTCCCGGGCCACTGTTTCATAAAGGTGGCGTAGGTGCGCCGTTCCATATAGGGTTTCTGAACCAGAATAAAGTCCTGCGGATCCATTCCCTCAGATTCAAGCAATTTCTTTGTAAACTGAATATTCTCTCCCGTGTTGGTAGATTGATTTTCTATCAGAATTTTTTCTTCCGGTACTCCTCTTTCTATTGCCACTCTTGCGAACAGGTCTGCCTCTTTCTCGGTCCACAAATCCTTCGTAAGATTTCCTAATCCACCTGACATTACAACGAGTGGCGCCCAACCCTCTAAATATAAATCTGCCGCCCTCTCTGCCACCCTCAAATCATGGCTGCCCAACGCCATGATACAATCTACCCTACGCAGTGCCTGATGCATCTGATGATAGTTCCACAGAAGCCTGGCCGCCTCAATAATTTTCTGGCTCATAGGCACAAAAGTATATTATTGATGGCGGAGATGAAGTGGCCTGGCTACTTTGGCTAAAATGTACAATACCCGGTGACTTTGGGCTACAAGAGAGGCGAAAGAACAAAACTTTTAGTGTCCTCCCTTTCAATATCAACTCTTTTATTATATATTTATATCGCCAATTGCCTTCCTGAGAAACCTGCCAGGTTTTCTGTGAAACCACAAGGAACTAACATCCACTTCAATAGTTACAACAACTGTTAATGAGAAAGCTTTCTTTGCTAACCGCCATTTTGTTATCTGTCTGTAATCTGACAGCTCAAAAAATTTCACCTGCCGGCACTACTAACATTTGCCAGAATCATACCCAGGAGTTCACTGTAACAGGTGGTTCACCCACCTCGTTCCAATGGCAAAAGGATGGCGTCAATATCAATGGGGCTACTACCGCATCGTACACAACCGGTACTGCGGGCGTGTATCGGGTTATCATCAACGGAGGAAAGAAGCAGGGTGATACGCTGACGGCGGTGACACTGGTGGTCAATCCTAACCCAAAGGCTAACTTCACCTTCAATCCTGATGGTCAATGCAGCAGTGTTCCTGTTTTCTTTACTAATTCTTCTCAGGATGGAGCATCTTACCTCTGGAACTTCGATGATCCGAATTCGGGAAGTAATAACACCTCTACCCAAAAAGACCCTTCTCATGTCTTTAGAGGTACTCCGGGAAACGGCACTCAGACTTTTAATGTCAAGCTCATTACGAAATCGGCTGCAGGCTGTGTTGATTCCATCACTAAGCCTATAACAATCAAGCAACGGCCTGATGCGTCACTTGGGGGCACAGGCAGTGGAAAATTCAATGGAGACAATTATTTTTCAATTTGTGGAAATCTTCCTACAGGCGATTTTAATTTCAGCAATCAATCAACAACCCCATCCACGAACACTTCGTACAGAATAGTTTGGGGTGATGGTGCTCCCGATTATACCAGCACAGTATTTAATACCGTTTTGCAACACACGTATTCGACAGGAACACACCAAATGTTATTTATCGTCACCGGCCAAAATGGATGTATTGATACAGGCTTCTATCGTATTTATGTAGGGACTAATCCTGCTGTCGGCATGTCCAATCCGGGCAACACCGCTATTTGTGGTGGTTCTTCTCTTACTTTTCCCATCACAGGAATAGAAAATAATCCACCAGGCACAATCTATACCATTACATTCAACGACGGCTCTATGCCCGAAATATTTGAACACCCAAATATTCCTGCTTCAATAACCCATAAATTTGACAAAACCAGTTGTGGAACAATTAGCAGTTCCGGTTCCACCGTCTATCCAAACTCTTTCTCAGCAAGTATCCGGGCTTCTAACCCTTGTAATTCATCTGAAGCGACGATAGTTCCAATCTATGTTTCAGAAAAACCCAATGCTAAATTTGTTATTTCACCAAAAGACACTATTTGCGTCGATAATATAGTTACCCTTACTGATTCCAGTAAAAGCAGTTCAGTTTATAATGGAACTTGCACAGAAGGCAAAGTTATCTGGTCGATTTCTCCAGCCACCGGATGGTCTATTACAAACGGAGGTATCCTTGGCAATGATTATGGTTCTTCCAACACTGAGGTATGGCAGTCGGGCTCAAAGACGCTAAAACTTCAGTTCTCTCAACCTGGTGTATATACTGTGAAATTGAAGACAGGAAATGCTTATTGCGGACTGGCAGAGACCGTACAAACCATCTGCGTAAACCCAAAGCCTTCTGTGGCTTTTGCCGTCGACAATAATGAGGGGTGTGCGCCATTTACGGTAACAACTTCCACAACAGCCAATACGCCTACCTGTGGCGAGAATAAATATATCTGGTCAGTAAAATACACTGCTGCTACAGAATGCGGCAATTATACTGGTAAATATATATACCTCAATAATACTGACTCCCTGTCTAAAAATCCGGTTTTCCAATTCCTGGATCCGGGAACTTATAATGTGAGCCTTGTTATGCTGAGTCCGGGTGGCACCTGCTCTACCCCTGTACTCACCAAAACAATCGTCGTGAAAGATAAACCCCGGGTCGAATTCAACAACCTGCCAGATACCATTTGCCAATATCAATCTATCTCGCCTACGGCCTCGGTTAAATGCTTTATTGATAATTCAACTACGTATTTATGGTCGTTCCCCGGGGCTACGCCTGCTTCATCAACAACAGCTGATCCGGGAAAGGTGACATTTGACAACGCCGGTGAGACGGAAATATCGCTGACAGTAACCAATAATTGCGGAGCAACAACGATTACAAAAAAAATCATGGTGAATCCCACCCCCGACATCGAAGACATAGCCAACATAACTGTATGTGCGGGAGAAACTGCAGGACCTATTAATATCACTACCAATCCGTCCAATGCTACAATCACCTGGACCAATAGCAATACCGGTATCGGCCTGGCAGCCAGTGGTTCATCTGCCACTATTCCTGCTTTCACTTCGGTCAACAACACTGCAAATACAATTACGGCCAACATTACTGTGAATGCCACCCTGGGAACATGTAGCAGTACAAAAAATTTCTCTATCAACATAGGGGCAAGACCTGAAACGCCCACAGTTCAGAACGTAGAATACTGCCTGAATGCGTCAGCCACACCACTTACGGCTACAGCAGCTCCGGGAAATCATTTGCTTTGGTATAACACTGCCACCGGCGGCACGGGCAACGCTACAGCACCCACCCCTTCTACGACGTCTGCAGGTATCTCCACCTATTATGTGAGTCAGGTATCAGGTAGTACTAACTGTGAGAGCTCACGGGTACCTATAAGCGTAAAGGTCAACCCTATTCCTTCCATAGCCAGTGCTACAGCTAACAACCCTGTAAACTGTGCTACCGCAACCGGATCTATCATATTATCAGGGCTGGATCCCTCAAAAAATTATCAGGTATCGTTCACCAAATCCGGGATTCCTACTGTTGTAATTATACAAACAAATAGTAGTGGCAATCTTATAATACCTAATTTATCTGCCGGGTTGTACACCAACATTTTTGTATCCCTGGCAGGTTGCCCATCCAATGCAGTAGGTCCATTCACGCTATCCGATCCCAATCCACCGGATGCTCCGGTAGTAACAAGTAATAGCCCTATTTGCTTTGGCACGACATTAAATCTGGGGGCTACCACATCTGCTACCGGTCCTGTTACTTTCAAATGGACAGGACCTGATGGCTTTACCAGCAACCTGCAAAATCCTGCTATTACCAATGCTACTTTAGCTGCATCCGGAAACTATTTTGTAACGGTAACTCAGAACAATTGTACTTCGGCAACTTCCTCTATAAACGTAATTGTAAATGCGCTGCCGGCAGCGCCCTCCACAGCACCTGTATCTTATTGTATAGATGCTGTAGCATCGCCACTAACCGCGATAGGAAATTCTCTGCTTTGGTACACAAGTCCTACGGGAGGTACGGGCTTATCCACAGCCCCCACACCGGACACTCATATTTCAGGAACAACAGATTATTTTGTAACTCAAACCGATATTAATGGTTGCGAAAGCCCACGCGCTACACTCAAAGTAACTATCCATCCCAATGCCATAGCAAAATTCACTCCTCAGAAAAATTTATTCTGCCCGCCTTTCACTATAACCGCTGCGGAAATTGGGCTTCAGGAATATCCGGCCAACAATAGTGAGTATAGGTGGTATATAGATGGCAGCTATATTGGCAGCGGGCTGGTTTTTCCGGGATTTACCCTTGCGGCTCCCAACGATTCAGTAACGATTAAGCTGGTTACGAATTCTCTCTTTGGCTGTAAGCAGGATAGTATGAGTTATAAGTTCTTCACGTATAAGTTACCTAATCCCAACTTCACCCTGGATAAAAACGATGATTGCGGGCCGTTATCTGTCCTGATAACGAACACCACAGAAGATGTTGGATTGTATAACTACTATTGGGACTTTGGCAATGGCCAAACTTCCACACAAGTTCAACCAGGTACAATAACCTTTAACACCAATCCTACCAACAGCGACACCACTTATTTTGTTAAGTTGAAAATGCTTTCAGAATGTGATACCATCACACTCACAAAATCTGTTCATGTAAGTTCAAAACCAAAAGCTCTTTTTTCGCCAGATATCACTACTGGCTGTTCTCCGATGAAGGTTACATTCAAGAATACATCCAGAGGATTAAATAATACTTACTACTGGGATTTCGGTGACGGGCATACGGCAACAACAACTTCTGCTGCTAATGTAGAACACACGTTTTATACAGGCAAGGTCGACACCTTCAACGTTAGACTTATCGCTGCTAATGGATGCGGTAACGACACACTTCAATATGCGGTCATCGTTGCACCAAACACTATCAAGGCAAATCTTGCAATGAATGGACCTGATCACTCAGGATGTCTGCCACATACAGTAGCACTAATCAATAACAGCGCCGGTGCCAGTTCTTTCCAATGGGATTTTGGAGATGGCAACTTCTTAAGTACTTCAAAAAATGTCGATACTGTTTATCATACCTATTATAATTCAGGAAGCTTTACCATTTCTATGCGCGCGCAGAACAACTGCTCAGACACTACTGTCTTCGACCAGGTGACTGTGTATCCTAAACCTGTCGCTGCTTTTACCACTTCAGTAAGCAGATTATGTAAAGGAGATGTAGTTTCATTCAGCAATCAGTCCTCTCTCGCAACTTCTTATCAATGGCATTTCGGCGATGGCACTACTTCCGTATTGGAAAACCCAACCCATACTTATACTACGCCCGGCATCTATAAGATCAAACTCCTCGTTTTTAAATTGAACGCGCCCGGTAGTTCATGCATTGACAGCACAGAAAAAACCATAGAAGTAGTAGAAAGCCTTCCCGGCACATTTACTATGAGTGACAGTGTAGCTACTTGTGCTCCCCTCACCGTGAGATTTTCAAACCCAATCCGGCCATCAGTAACCGCCCATTGGGACTTTGGGGATGGCACACAGGCTTCTGGCGACGACGCAACGCACACTTATCTTTTTGCAGGAACTTATACAATTACGCTCAACGTAACCGTATCCGGGGGATGTATATACAAAACGACTAAGACCATAACTGTTAACGGACCATCTGGAAAGCTCAGGTACACAGGTGGAAATATCTGCTCACCCGGCCCCGTCAGGTTCGAAGCAGATGCCGTTAATACAAACACTTACCATTGGGATTTTGGAGACGGAGTTACACAAACCACTACTCAGCCGGTTGTGTATCACTCTTATGAAAACCCGGGTAATTATATCCCTACATTAATCCTCAGGAATACGGCAGGATGCGACTACCCTATCAGGGGGATTGATACTATCAAGGTGGACAGAGTGGATGCTGATTTTAAAACTGCGAGTGATCTCAAATGTGGTTCCACGACCCTCTCACTCACAGACAACTCCTTTGCTTATTCAGGCAAGAATCTGGTTAGGTGGGATTTTGGAGATGGCACACAGGGAACCGGAAATACTGTCAATCATACCTATACCTCATCTGGAAATTACAATGTCAGGATGATCGTCATTAGTAATACAGGATGCTCAGATACGCTGCAAAAAACTTTAGACATTCATGTTAATAATATTCCTGTTACAAGCATCAACGCTAGCGACGAAGCTTGTGCTAACCTTCCGGTAAGATTATCTGGCATTATCCAATCGACCGATGCTGTTGGCCTGATGCAATGGGAAGTATCAAATGGAGCCAGATCAGCTGGAAAAGATTTTGACTATGTATTTACACAGCCCGGCACTTATCAAATCCGCTTCATCACCGGCACTGTGAATGGCTGCTATGATACGGCAAACCACACAATTACTATTAAACCTTCGCCTACCATCAAAGCAAGCCAGGACCTGACAATCTGTAAGGGCACATCAGCACAATTAAGTGTAACCGGTGCAATACGATACGAGTGGACTCCCTTACAGGGTTTAAGTTGCTCCGATTGTGCTACACCCGTCGCAAGCCCTGATATATCAACCCCTTATATTGTAGCAGGGTATAATTCAGTAGGTTGCCCTGATTATGACACCGTACACATCACTGTCATACCACCGTTAAAATTAAAAACATCAGGCAATGATTCTATTTGTATCGGGCAGTCTGCCAACCTGTTGGTCAGTGGTGCCGCTTCGTACAAATGGTCTCCCTCTGTGGCATTGAGCAGTACAGTTATCTCAAATCCTGTAGCTAATCCTACCTCAACTACTACGTATAGAGTTATCGGTTATGACGGGCATAATTGCTTTACTGATACAGCCTTTATAACTGTGGCAGTCGGGAAATACCCTACCATCGATCTTGGGCCTGACCAAACACTACCTACCGGCACCATGTTACCCTTAAAGTCGGTAGTAGAAAATGGGCCTGTCAAGAAATGGATGTGGACACCAGCAACAGATCTTGATTGTGCAAATTGTCCGGAGCCAATAGCGCATATCAAGAAGGACATAACCTACGCCGTAGAAATAACCAGCGTTTATAATTGCAAGGCCACAGACACAATTCAGATCAAAGTATTTTGTAAGAGTGCCCAGGTATTTATTCCTAACGCCTTCACCCCTGACGGGGATGGCATCAACGATATACTTATGGTCAGGGCAAGTGGAATAGCAAGTGTCAAATCCTTCAGAGTGTTTAACCGATGGGGACAGTTAGTATTTGAAAGAAATAATTTCGCCCCCAATGAGCCAACCTTCGGTTGGGATGGGCGGATAAGAGGCGTCGTACAGCCCCCGGGAGTTTATGTGTACACTGCAGAGGTTATTTGTGAAAATGGTATTTCTTATACATACCAGGGAAATACTACAATCCTTAAATAGCACAATATGAAATACTTAATTCAAACGATAATAATCTTCCTTATCTGTACAACCAGAGGAATCGCGCAGGATATTAACTTCTCTCAATTCTACGAATTGCCCTTACTTCGAAATCCTGCATTAGCCGGAATCTTTGCCGGTGACTTTAGAATTACTGCTGCCTATAGATCCCAGTGGCAGAGCGTGACCACTCCTTATGAAACAGAAGCATTAGGGGCCGAGCTCAAATTTTCTCTTGGAGAGAATAATTATGATTTCCTGACAATTGGCCTGCAGATAACTAACGATAAAGCAGGAGATTCAAGACTTAGTAAAACTCAGGTATTGCCTGTCATTAATTTACACAAGTCTGTCAATGGGGAAAAAGACAGCTATATATCCGCAGGATTTATGGCAGGCCCGGTGCAGAACAGATTCGATCCTACCAAACTACAATTCGACGATCAGTTTATTAATGGTTCCTTCAGCCCTACTAACCCTACAAGGCAAACATTTAGTAATACGAATTTCACTTATTGGGATATGGCAGCAGGTTTGTCATACACCAGTGTGGGGCCAAATGACATACGGTATTATGTAGGTATGGCATTATTTCACTTCACAAAACCACGGGTAGCCTTTATCAGTACCAATGACATCAAATTAAATCCCAAACTCGCCATCAATGTAGGGGCCTCCATACCCACAAGTGATGTAGATAAATTTGTTCTTTATGGTGATATCTTCGCTCAGGGAGGGCACAAGCAGGCTCAGGGAGGTTTCCTCTACTACCATGACCTTGTTAACTATAGTGATGATGATATTATCTCGATGGGTGCTGGAGCTTTCTACCGGTGGGACGATGCTATTATTCCAGTGATCCGGTTAGATTATTATCAGGTAGGAGTAGGGCTTAGCTATGATGTCAATGTAAGCAAATTAAAAACTGCCTCACAAATGCGTGGGGGATTAGAGGCGACCCTGTCTTACAAAACCTATTTCAACATTCTGAATAGTTCACTCAACAAACTACGCTGTCCAACATTCTAAGAGTCCAAACCTACTCTTTCAATTCGTAGAAGCACCACTTATCCGGGTAAGGTGTCAAATAAAAACTATTAGGAGTCAGCACTATTTTGATGAACGGGGCAAGCCGTACTAAAGTGTATTTTGTAAAGGGAACAAAAGCCGTAGTCCACTACCTTACCAATGCAACGATTCCCTTTTTCACTACATGGTGGCCATCAATATCCGTAAATACAATCGTATAAACGTAGATATCATTTCCCTGGATTGCTCCCTTGTACCTGCCATCCCACCCGGCTTTCTGATCTGTAGATTCAAATATCTTCATGCCACGCCTATCCCATATCTGCATACGATAATTAGTGACTGGAGCAGGGAAAATAGGTCTGAATATATCATTTTTGGAGTCTGCATTGGGAGTGAATGCATTTGGTATCCACACATCCTTACAGTCGTAAAAATCAATATATACCGAATCAGCCCCCTTACAGCCATTAACATCTACCACATCCAGCCGATACTTGCCGCTCCGGGTAACGTCGATAGCACTTGTGGTCTGACCTGTACTCCACATATACTTACTGAATCCTTTTGCAATTAGCGGCACCACATTGCCCCGGCAAAGACTGGTATCTGTTCGCAGGAAATCTCTGGGCAAGGTATCAATCCGGAGCACACTCATTTCAGCCGAATTCACACAACCATTACTGTCAGTTACTATTACTTTATAATGACCAATCTGCGTAGTGGTATAAGTTGGGTTAGTACTTCCATCCTGCCACAGGTAGCTGACAAAGGTGCCCGGATCCAACACCAGCTGATCTCCGATACAAATACCCCTGTCTTTACCCAGATCTGGATTGGGCAGCTCGTGTACTGTCAGGTTAGTAGTAATGATAGAATCACATCCCAGATAATTGGTGAGGGTATCATAATAGACGCCTGTCTTTGTCTGATAACTGCCGGCAGCAAAATAAGACTGCCCCACGCAAATGGATGCATTAATCGTTGTAAAACTTCTTGGCTTTACAGTCAGGTAAAGGGTCCTCGTACTGTCACAACCATTCATTGCCCTAAACACATCCACATAAACTCCGGTAATAGTATATCCTTCAAACTGATCGCCATCGCAAATAACAGCGCTTATGGTAGAACTGAATACAGGCTTCACCGTCAGATAAAGCGTCCGGGTACTATCACAGCCGGCAGAAGTCTTATACACATCCACGTAAACTCCTGACGCAGTATGGCCGGCGTAATTCTCTCCTGCACAAATTTCAGTAGTCACCGATGTGAACTTCACCGGGTTTACCGTCAGGTATAAGGTACGCGTACTATCACAACCATTCGAAGCAGTATAGACATCCACATAAGTACCTGATGCCGTATGTCCTGCATAGTTTTCCCCCTGACAAATAGAGGCGGTGATAGTGGTCTTGAAAACCGGATTGACAGTGAGGTGCAATGTCCGGATACTGTCACAACCATTTACCCCATAGTAAGTATCTACATAAACCCCCGAGGTAGTATGGCCGGCATAATTCTGCCCGGCACATATTGTATCATAAACGGTAGTTCTCGATAGTGGCTTGACAGTGAGATACACGGTGCGGGTACTATCACAGCCATTCTGCGCATAATAATGGTCAATGTACGTACCTGATTTCGTATGCCCATAGTAATTCTGCCCTTCACAGATCGAAACGGCAAGGCTTGTCTTAAATGTAGGTTTTACAGTCAGATGCAGGGTGCGGGTACTATCACACCCATACACATTGGAGTACACATCCACATACGTGCCTGTTTTCGTGTGTCCGGCATAGTTATCCCCATCGCATATAGAGGTTGTAACTGTAGTAAACGACAAGGGATTTACCTGCAATATCAAAGTCCTGATACTATCACAACCGGTATTTACACTTACAAGAGTATCGATATAGGTGCCCGACTTTGTATAGCCTGCATAATTCTGCCCATCGCAAATGGATGCACGAATGGTCGTACGGACAGTCTGGGCTACCGCAATATTATTTGTATAGTTTTTCTCAACCAAAGGTGCATTAGGAAGCGAAATAGGTATGGCTATCCCCGAATCATTTACTACAATATAAATCTGCTCAAGCCCTCGGTATGGAATATTCAATACATGGGTGTAGCAATTGCTACAATATCCACCGGGTGTGGCATAAGGCAGATAATACGTGTTTGGAATTTTATTAGCCCCCGGAAATCTTGGATCAGCGTCATAAAAACTTACAGGCGTACCTACCGGTATCGGGGCATACCCATAGTTCGCAATACAGAAATTAATCTGCACCTTATTATTATCATAACAGGTAAAATATCCTGTAAAAGGAACTGCGTCCGCTGTCGGATCCGCCACATTAATCGTATAATACCCAGTAGTATCTGAGCAGGTACCATTCGTAGCTACCAATCTGATCTGGTACACTCCCGGCACCGGGAAGATATATTTGAAATTGGCGTCTGTGCTTTCCACATGTTCCATCATTCCCTGATTATTACTTACAAGCCATTGATAGGTGGCACCGTTGTAAGAAGTATTTGTGAAATAAATACTGTCCTCATAAATGCCTGCCCTGGAAGCAATAAATTGTTTGTCTGAATAAAACCTCGCAGTAACACCGCAATTGGTTATAATCCAATCAGTATAGGAGGCAAAACAACCCGGACTGTTAAATGCGCGAAGCGTAACAGTATCTTTCCCTTCATCGGTAAATGTATAGGAGAAATTAACTGTTGTGGCGATTACCACGTTATTTACAAGCCACTCAAAATTTGTAGCTCCGGTAGATGTGTTGGTGAAATTAATCGTATTGCCCTTTGCAGAATAAGCAATATCTCTTGTAAACCCTGCCACAATGCTTTCAGTACAGGGGGGATCACACTTATTTTCAAGAAGGCCTGACCGCTGCGTGTTGATTGCAGCCCTCATTCTGTCTGCCTGCCCCTGGGTAAATTGGTTCGCACACGCTGCATTGCTATAATCCATAAAATTGGAGATCTGATCAGGCACATCGACAGGGAAAAATCCATTAGAGTAACTGGATAATGTGTCGGTAGAACATGAATTCTCCGGGCTGGCACATGAAGATGCCCACATTGAATTATCGGGCGGGGTATCGCACACACGATCTCCGTCCGTAGTGCAGTCGTTATTAGTGCACCCGCCCTGAAAGGTATGATACAATCCAAGATAGTGCCCCATTTCATGAGCCAGGAGGCTACCGAATCCTGTGACCACAATCCCATCTGACGCACCGCCTCCCGGAGGCATTGTAGCATAACCGCCCATTCTCATCCGTGTCCACGATCCACAACTGAAATTAGCATAGATTTCCGTCTCAATACTATTAATCAGCCATATATTTATATAGCGGGATGGATCCCATTGTATCAGCCCCTTCAATTTCGAATCCTCCATACCGCTATTTAAAGAATGGCCATGGAAAGACGTAGTCCGGGTAATACCATTTGTGATGCCACCATCAGGTGCTTTCCTGGCCAGGCAAAACCTTATTTTGGTATCTGCACCCAAGCTTGCAGCATATACGCCCGATTTGCTAAACGCATCATTCAATAACTTAATACCGGCCATCACCTGTGCATCAGTTATGGCAAATGGATTGTTATTAATTACGTGTACTACTACCGGAAGGGTAATAATGGTGTCATCCAGAGTTCCGTAGGCAGCCTGAATTTCTTTATTCATAGCATCCTCTCTCAACTTGAACTGAGGGTCTTTTCTCAGGTTGGTTAAAAGCTGATCGGTACCGCAACTCGACTTCTCACCGCCACTTGCCAGTATAGAGTCAATCGTGGACTGCGGAAGGGGATTTTGTGCAGATGCTTCAAGAAGAAAGAATAAAGAAAGAATCGTACAAATGAAAATCTTCATATTCCAATTGTAGTACCTCATTTTAAAAAGCAGGTTTGGGCAGTTATCAATGTACTTTATCAAGCAAAAAATTGATAGGTGTTAAACTATTAACGCTCGAAATGAAAAGAAACTGATAGGTATTCCTCACAAGTTTAATGAAATTCCCTCACAAGAGTAAGAAAAAAGAGGAATTTATCTTCCGTACAGCAATCTTTGAAAATCAATATTTAAAAGTCAAAGATGCGACTTAGCCACTAACAATGCCTGCACAGCCATCATACATAGCAAGGCGGCAGTGTCTGGAAATATTACTTAATCAGTCAAATTAAAAAAGGACATACTACCGGATAACCACATTAATTTGGATTAACCGAGTTCGGCATACGGGTGCTCTTTGTACGCTTAAAATCCATTAAGAAGGTGACTCCAACTGCAAGCACCGTAATTAAGAAAGGAATGATTATGCGCAATATCCGGTTTTCTCCCAACATTCCCCGGTAGTTTAACAACGATAGTGTAACATGGAACAGAAAGAGAAAAAAGCCCAGATATACCCAAATATTTGAGATACGATCCTGCGAAATATTGACCTCCTTAATTTGTTGCGGCTTCATGAGCAGCCCACTCGACAGAAAAACACAAACTGAATATCCTCAAAAAATATCAAAAGTAAACTGAAGCACCACACATCCACTGCTGCCCCCCTGGTAACTGCAAAAAACCACGTGAAGGAGAGTACAATATATCTAACTATCGCAAAAGCGTGTATAGCAGCAGCTGGATTATATCCTGATTACCATTCTTATTTTCAGGCAATACATAATCAGGGAAGGAGGCATTCATCTGAAGGAATGTTACCTCACGAAAGCTCCTATAAACAAAAAACCCTCTCAGAAAACTGAAAGGGTTTCAATATTTATGGCAGCGACCTACTCTCCCACATTGTTGTGTAGTACCATCGGCCCTGTGAGGCTTAACTTCTCTGTTCGGTATGGGAAGAGGTGAACCCTCACGGTGTAACCACCATAAGATCTTAAATAATATAACATAAAGGGAAGTTGTAATACCTAATAAAAAAAATTAAAGCTTACGGGTAATTAGTACTACTCGGCTTTGACATTACTGCCTTTAGACCTGTAGCCTATCAACGTCATAGTCTCTGACAACCCTTAAAAGAAAACTCATCTTGTGGAAGGTTTCACGCTTAGATGCTTTCAGCGTTTATCCTGTCCGTACATAGCTACTCTGCACTGCACCTGGCGGCACAACAGATACACCAGCGGTA
>JACFNA010000309.1 GCA_019455085.1 Chitinophagaceae bacterium | reverse complement strand
GTGAATTTAAGATTACATTTATGGGAGGTAAAGGTTTAATAACAGGCCGGATATATTTTGTAAAAAAGCACATATACCTACTACAGGCAGCTACATCAATAGAGGATGAAGGTGATGAAGACATAAAAAGGTTCATCAATTCATTCCAACTGATTTCAGGAAGAGATTGATAAGATTGCAATTTCCAGCTTTCTACTTCTTCAACTTATCGGCAAATACCTTTTTGAACTTGTCCAGCTTGGGTTTAACTACAAAGACGCAATAGGGTTGCGTGCCATTTTCATTGTAGTAATTCTGATGGTACTCCTCAGCCACATAAAATTTAGTGTAGGGTGATATCTCCGTCACTACCGGATTGTCATAAGCTTTCTCTTCGTTCAGCCTGCGTTTGTATTCTTCTGCTTTCTGCTTTTGTTCTTCGTTGTGGTAAAAGATGGCTGAGCGATACTGCGTGCCCACATCATTGCCCTGGCGGTTGAGGGTAGTGGGGTCGTGTGCTACCCAGAATGCTGCCAGCAACTCGTCATAGGTGATTTTTTGAGGGTCATAATATATATTACAAGCCTCGGCATGGCCGGTGGTGCCGGTGCATACCTGCTTGTATGTTGGGTTATCTACATGCCCGCCTATATAGCCTGATTCTACTTTTTCCACCCCGTCCAGTTGCTGGTATTGTGCCTCTACACACCAGAAGCATCCTGCGGCGAAGGTGGCTATCTCCAGGTTTTTGTTTTGTTCTGTACTCATTTGTTGTTCTCCTTTGTCTTTTTCTGATTGGGACTGCGCCGAACTGCAAGCTGTAAACAACAGCATAACAGGCAGCAATAATAATAGTTGGTAGTTCATTTCTACGAATTTACAAGATATACGAATGAGGCGCCTGATAGGTTTATTGCTAACGCTTATAATAGCGTATTTAACATGGTTTTATAATAAATATAACGTTGTGGTAAAATAGTTTTTTGAAAATCGGACTGCTTATATAATTTTGCGCCCGGAGAGATGGCAGAGCGGTCGAATGCGGCGGTCTTGAAAACCGTTGACTGTTAAAGGTCCGGGGGTTCGAATCCCTCTCTCTCCGCCAGTTGATTAATCAAAAAAGATATAAAGCCTTCAAATGCACTATTTGAGGGCTTTTTTCATTTTAAGCCTATCCAAATTGCACATACAAACTCATTATTCTAGTGAGTAATTCAGTGAGTAAATAAAGTCTTAAAATATTACTCACTATTTCAACGTAACTCATTGTTTATCAAGATGTTCAATAATTGAACATCTTGTTAGGAAAGAACTGCTTTAGGAATTTTGTATAACCTTTTAAATGCAGTTGAGTATGATGGACAAAAGTTTCGGTTTGCTTTTTTATTTAAAGAAACCCAAGAAGTACGTAGGAGGCCCGGTACCTATCTATCTACGAATCACCGTTAACGGTGTTCCAAAAGAGCTTTCTACAAAAAGAGAGTGTGATCCACAACGATGGAACCCCTATGCGCAGTGTGCTAAAGGTACTAACGAAGACAGCAGGGCTTTAAATTATTACTTGGACACGCTTAGGAGGCAGGTCTATGAAGCACGAAGAAAATTGATAGATGAAAAGACTGTCATAACAGCTTGCGGGATAAAAAACATATTGGTTGGCAGTGTAGATGCCCCAAAAATGATATTGCAAATTTTTCAAGAACATAACGACCAACTGAAGGAACTGGTAGGTAAAGATTTTTCACCGGCTACCCTGGAACGATATAAGACCAGCTTGGAGCATACACGCTCTTTTATTTTGTGGAAATACAAGGTTGAAGACATGGATATAGCGAAACTTGATTATGAGTTTGTAACCGAGTACGAATTCTGGCTAAAAAGCAAAAGGCACTGTAATCACAACACCTCAATTAAATACATAAGCAACTTTAGAAAAATCGTTAATAGGTGTATTCGCAACGGTTGGCTTCCCCGAGATCCATTTGCGGGTTTTAAGATGACGAAAAAGGAGGTTGAAAGAAGTGCGCTAACACAAGAGGAAATCCAAGGGATTCTTAATAAAAAATTTGCTACCCCAAGGTTGGACCAGGTACGAGATATATTCATATTTGCCTGCTTTACCGGATTAGCCTATGCAGATATTAAGAAACTCAGACAGAGTGAAGTAGTAGTAGGTGTTGATGGGGGACAATGGATATTTACCAATAGACAAAAAACGGATAGTTCCTCACGCATACCTTTACTGCCTATCCCACTCGGAATTATTGAAAAATACAAGGAGCATCCCCTTTGTGATAATAAGGGCCTGTTAT
>JACFNA010000308.1 GCA_019455085.1 Chitinophagaceae bacterium | reverse complement strand
TCCATGAGCCGTGAAGCCTGCTCAGCGTAATCCACCGTAGTAGTTAACGAACTTCCGGTAAGCACCCTGAAGTCCACCGCAAAATCACCTTCTTCCAACTGAGGGATAAACTCTCCCCCCAGATTACTTAAAATGTATATGGCCCATCCAAAAAGCAACAGGGCAAACAACATCACTATTTTGGGAAAAGCCAGCGCTTTTTCAAGCACTAGTCTGTAGCCACGCTCTACCTTTCTCATCACCCTGTCAGAGAGTGTGTCCTTGTGCGAAAGTTTTTTACTCAGCACCAGCGAACTCATCATCGGAATATAAGTAAGGGATAAGAGGAAAGCGCCGATAATTGCAAACGTCACTGTTTGGGCCATTGGCCTGAACATTTTGCCTTCAATGCCATGTAGTGTAAGTATCGGCAGATAAACAATCAATATAATCACCTGTCCGAAAACCGCAGCATTCATCAGCTTTCCGGCAGACACTTCTACTTCCTTATTAAGTGTATCCTGTGAAATTCGCGCAACGCCTGCATACTGTTTATTCTTGTGGAGATGGTGCATGACCGCCTCCACGATGATGACTGCTCCATCAATAATCAACCCGAAATCAAGTGCGCCCAGACTCATGAGGTTTCCACTCACGCCAAATAGGTTCATCATAATCACTGCAAACAACATTGACAGCGGTATCACAGAAGCTACCAGAAGCCCTGCCCGCAGATTTCCCAGAAAAAGCACCAGCACAAAAATCACAATCAGTGCCCCCTCCAGCAAATTGCGCTCTACAGTAGCAATCGCGTTGTTCACCATCTTAGAGCGATCCAGAAAAGGCTCAATCGCCACTCCTTCTGGCAATGTTTTTTCTATCTGAGCCACCCTTTCTTTTACCTCTTTAATCACTCCTGAAGAGTTTGCACCTTTCAGCATCATCACTACGCCTCCTGCCACTTCTCCCTTGTCACTATCTACAATCGCTCCGTAGCGGATCGCCTCTCCAAACTGAATATCTGCCACATCACGCATAATCACGGGTGTTCCATCCGGTAAGGTCTTCACCATGATACTTCCAATGTCCTCCAGGCTTTTTACAAGTCCCTCACTTCGGATATAAAGTACCGTCGGCCCCTTCTCTATATACGCTCCACCGGTATTCTGATTGTTCGCTTCCAGCGCAGAAAAAATATCTGATATGGTTAGGTTATATGAGTTCAGCCGGTCATATCTGACTGCGATTTCATATTGCTTCAACTTCCCTCCGAAACTGCTGACATCTGCCACACCCTTTGTGCCGAGCAACTGCCTGCGCACTATCCAGTCCTGAATGGTGCGCAATTCCATCACACTATACTTTCCTTCATAGCCTGGCTTGGCTTTTACTATGTATTGAAAAATTTCTCCGAGGCCTGTAGTCACCGGCGCCAGTCCCGGCGTGCCCAATCCCGGAGGAATTTCCTCTTTAATTTCGGTAAGCTTTTCGCTCACCTGCTGCCTTGCCCAATATACATCCGTATCATCGTTAAAAACGATGGTTACAATCGACAAGCCAAAACGCGAAAATGAGCGCTGCTCAATGATACCCGGAATATTAATGGTGGCCTGTTCTATTGGAAAAGTAATCAGCCTTTCTATATCGGCCGCGCCTAATGATGGAGATGTTGTAATCACCATCACCTGATTATTAGTGATATCAGGGACCGCATCTATCGGTAGTCTGGCCACATTATATGCTCCAGTAACCACCAATCCCATTACCAATATTCCCACTAATAATTTATTGCGTACCGAGAATGCAATAATCTTATTAAGCATAATTTCTCTTTAAAATCTATTAATGTATAGCACACCGTACAGCATGGCCCTGACAGGACATGCCGCGTTGCATTTACTGTATTCAAAGAAAATTATGCGGTTTTGGGAGGACGAAAAATATCCTCGAGAAACCCTGAAGGTTTGAGATTCCGTTCTATTTTGGGGAAAGTAAAATCCACTGTTTCAGGAATCGGATTCCGAAACGATATGCCTTCAGGCACTACCAGTGGGCTGGAGGCCAACATACAATGGTCTGACTTAAACGGGAGTTGCATATCTCTCTGATAATCGGCATCTATCTTATCATGCAGATAATGTTCTTTAAGAAATTCAAAAAGTGTGATATCCTTATCCCACTCCCGATGCTCGTAATAATGTTCGACCAGGATAGGTAATTTCAGTATCTGATGCAGTTCAGTCTGATGAAATGCAAGTACAAGCAGAAGTAGTATGGCAGGGAAGCGTTTCAACGAAACAAATATAGTTCTAAATTAAAATTCCCC
>JACFNA010000307.1 GCA_019455085.1 Chitinophagaceae bacterium | reverse complement strand
CGCGAGTTACATTTTATAAGAGAAGGGATACTGCGTTTGGCCACCTTCTTCATCATTCCGTATTCGCCATATTTCTTACTCAGCTTATACACGTAAGTAAACAGAAAAGTGCCCGCAACAAGAATAACGCCTACACAAACGAAAGAATTAATCCCGGCAATGTAGAGTATGGCAAACAGTATGAGCAACCCTATTAAACCACCCGCTAAATACCATATATATTGAGCCTTTAAACCTTTAAACTCTATACTCTTATTGACTCCTTTATTAATGCTGTACACACTATTTGCCATACCCACTTTTTATATGCCGAAAAATGACTTCAATACGGTTGCAACGATTACCAGGAACACACAACTTCCGAACCAGGCAGCCGCACTCGACCCTGTATCCGGATGGCCATTGCTCCACTTTTGATATACACGAACGGCACCAATTAACCCGAGAATCGCGCCCACTGCGTACATTAAATTGCATCCTACGTCAAAGTATCCACGTACCCTTGCATTGGCTTCTTCTATCCCAGCTACACCGTCCTGCGCTTTTACGGAGATTGTCAATAATAGAAGAACAAAACCTACAGATGCGCGTAGCATCCATCTCTTGCTTAAAAAGCAATTCAACACCCTCAATTTCATACTCACGTTGCTTTTAATATTTAGGATAATCAACAAACACAACACAAAAAGCCCCACCTATGCCGATCTTCTTCCGCACATTCCAATCATCACATCTGCACAGGCAGGGCTTACACCAACAGGCCTTACACCTCAACAAACCAAACCACCAGAACTATAAAAAAGAACACCCCATACAATTAAAAAGTCTCACCCATGTTATTCCATTTGCACTTGGTTTTCCTGCCCACAAACATGGGTGAGCCTACTTGCGCTTTCAGGTTTTCCATAGATCACTTAACTCTTCAGCACTAAAATGAACATCACAACTATTTTCAGCAATCACAGCAATAAGATTGGTAATACCTTCCTGAAAAATGGAACCTTGTATGTCCGGATATTTCAGGAGTAGATTTTTGATGCCGTGAGTGAGATCTTCTTTTTCGATTCCCTCTTTTCCCGACTGGCTAACATATGCCTGTAGTTCATCTACCAGCGAATGCATTGGCGCTGCACTGGCAGCATCTAACTTATCCCTTCCCTGCTCTTGTGAGGAAGAAGAAAATAATACGCTGTCGATGGGCGGCTTAGATACCGGGGTTTTAGCTGGGAGCAATTTGTGCTTAATATCCTTTCTGTAATAGATCAGCAGAATAGCAGCATAGTAAAATACCAGAACAAGAAATGCAGTTAACAAATAATCTGACCATGAAATAACCATAATTGTTATGTTTTTTTTGACAACACAAAAATGGCAAGACTCCGAAGTCTTTTTTCACACTGCGTATGGTAGTCGGGGAAATTTTTTTTCTCTTTATTTTAAGTGGATCATTTACCGTAATAAGCAATTACCCCCAATAAAATCTGGCTTTATACTTCTTTCCTAAAAAAAAATCACACTTTGTACTCACTACGGATTTTGTTTTTCCCGGAAATTCAAGTAAAAGCCCCGGCTGATCTGCCGGGGCTTTTATCAATCATTGCTAAAAACGGGGACTTTCATCCAACTCATCCAGACGGTCCTCCAGGCGTTTCTTCAACTGATCTATAAAATTTGTCCGGCTCTTCTTTCTTATTCTTATTTCCTGTATTGCGCGGTACATATTTCCAACATCTACATTTAACCCCTGAGCGAAAAATTGAGCTATTTCTTTTAACTGTGTATTACCATTATTAATAGCCCCTACACTAAATAGCGCGTATATCAATTCGTAAAGGGCAGCCTTGGAAGCAGTCCAGGTAAGATCCTTCCTACCAGAAAGTGAATTACCAGCCTGATATTGTTGCTTGCTTTGTAGCTTCTCCAAAGCGGTGGTAAGGTACTGGCTAAATCTGTCGTTTGCTAAGAATTCAGATAGCAGACAGTCATAGGGTGTTTGAAAAGTGTTATCAAGTACCAGGGAAACAGGATCAGGCATTAAATAAATGTCTGTACCACCTCGCAGGAAATATTTTGCATCAAGATGTGTTGCTCCACTGCGATAATAACTATAAAATGCAGCATATTTTTTATAAGTTTTCCTGATTTCATGTAGCTCCCTTTTTATAAATTTCTTCTGTGCCTTGGAATCACCAGAAGGAAAATTGGTCTCAAACCGATACACTTTCATGTAATATATGAGCTTGCTGTCAAATAGGGGCTTGATCTCCCTGAAGAAGTTAATTTCAGAAGATTCATCCGAAAATGGGTTTTCC
>JACFNA010000030.1:7672-22533 GCA_019455085.1 Chitinophagaceae bacterium | reverse complement strand
AATCTATTCCATAACTGGTAGAGAGATTGGATTGCGCTACTTCTCTCAAAGCATTCAACGCATCACCCGTACTGTATCCGGGGTTTACTGCCCCGGTGATATCTACTGAAGAAAACAGGTTAAACCTTGTAACAGACTGCGGGCCATACACCCTTTTCAGGGTTACAAACTGAGATATGGGCGCCATTTCTCCCTTTGCAGTCCGTACATAAATAGAATTAAGGCTGTTTACATCTGTACGATTTTCAGGTAAGGCCTGCACCATTACCCTGTATTGCTTCCCATACTTGCTGAAATCTGCCGTATATACACCACCGATATACCCCTGCATTGTAGAAAAGATATTACTGATTGGCACTCCAGCTTCACTCGCCCTGGGTACGTTAATATCCATTTGATACTGGGGATACTGCGTATTGAAAGATGTCTGTGCAAACTGCACTTCAGGGCGTTTCATCAACTCACCAATAAATGCTTTAGCAGTTTTGTCTAACTCAGATATATCAGCTCCTGTCTTATTCAGCAGAGAGAATTGAAATCCGGCACTGTTACCAAATCCCGGCACACTTGCCGGCCCGAAAAATATCGCTTTTGCATCGGGTATCGTTGCTGCTATACCAAACAACTTGCCAGTGATTTCATCAATGCTCTGCCCCTGCGTACTATTGCGCTGCTTAAAAGGTGCCAGCCTGATAAAGGCAAGTCCGTAATTGCTTCCTGTTCCGGAAATAAGACCCCGGCCTGTTGAAAAGGTGAAATCAGCCACACCCGGTATCTTTCTGGCTTTTTCAGAAAGCTGTTTCATCACCTGATAGGTTCTGTCCATACTGCTACTGGCCGGCAATTCCACATTCGCAAATATCATCCCCCTGTCTTCCTGAGGCACAAAGCCTGTAGGCATCGCCTTATTGAACACCAGAATCAGTATTACGGCTCCGGCCAGTATTACTCCCGAGAGCCATTTATGCCTGAGAAGAATTAAAAAACCTTCTCCATAACGCTTGGTAAATGCATTAAAGGCCGCATTGAAAGCTGTGAACAGCCTTTGAATAAAGTTCTTATTTGCATGCGCACTATCCTTATGGGGCCTGAGGAACAAAGCACAGAGCGCCGGGCTCAGGGTCAATGCATTCACGGCTGAAATCACAATAGCTACAATAAGTGTAATTCCAAACTGCTGATAGAATACGCCCGTAGGGCCGGTGATAAAGGTAACAGGCACAAATACAGCAGCCATTACAAGTGTGATAGAAATAATAGCTCCTGTGATCTCATGCATTCCATCCACCGTCGCCTTCTTCGGATCCTTCTCTCCTTTATCGAGTTTGGCATGGACGACCTCCACCACCACAATCGCATCATCCACCACAATGCCAATCGCCAGTACCAATGCAAAAAGAGTCAACAGATTGAGCGAGTACCCAAACAGATTCAGGAAAAAGAAGGTACCAATAATAGACACCGGAACGGCTATGGCCGGAATTAACGTAGATCGGAAATCCTGAAGGAAAATAAACACAACCAGAAACACTAAAACAAAAGCTTCCAGAAGTGTCTTCACCACCTTGGATATCGAGGCATCCAGAAACTCATTACTATCATAATTATAGGTATAGCCAATCCCTTTGGGCATATTAGGTTCCTGCTCCTTTAGGTACTTCTTAATATCCTTAATGATATCCTGCGCATTAGATCCGGGGGTCTGAAAAATACCCATACTGATAGCGGGTTTACCCGAACTTTCACCCACACCACCATAAGAAAGAGCATCCATCCTGACCGTAGCCACATCCTTTAGCCTCAGAAAATCACCCTGTCCTTTCGACTTAATAATTATATTCTCGTATTCTGAAGGCTCGCTCAGTTTTCCTTTGTATTTAATTACATACTCAAATGAACCACCTGCATTCTGGCCCAGTGAGCCGGCTGCAGCCTCAAGACTCTGACTGTTGATGGCCGCCACCACATCTGAGGGTTGCAAACTGTAGGCTGCAAGTTTCTGTGGATCGAGCCAGATGCGCATTGCGTACGTCTTTCCACCAAACACACTCGCATCTCCAACCCCGAATATTCTTTTGATTCCCGGAATAATATTAATGTCAAGATAGTTTTGAAGAAAAACATCATTCAGGTTTTCATTCGTTGTATAAAACGACAAGAACATCAAAGCACTGGTCTGTTGCTTTTGTGCCACCACCCCTGCTCTTGTTACTTCGGCAGGTAATAATGGCGTAGCACGCGCCACCCTGTTCTGTACGTTTACCGCTGCAATATCCGGATCGATTCCCTGCTTGAAGAATACATTAATGGTAGCACTACCGTCATTCCCTGCAGTAGAAGTAATATAATCCATTCCCTCTACCCCATTCACCTGCTCTTCAATAGGAATAATTACACTCTTCTGCACCGTTTCTGCATTGGCACCTGTATAAGATGCCCGGATATTGACCGTTGGTGGTGCTATATCAGGATATTGTGTTACAGGCAGCGATTCCAATCCGAGTATCCCAAGCAATACCAGAATTATTGAGATCACAGTGGATAGTACCGGCCTGTTTATAAAAGTCTTGATCATCTTTCAAACACTGGTTTAATCGCATTAACAATACTGTCAAGATCAGTTTTCCGGGGTATGATCTTCATACCACTTCTAAGGCTGTTGACCCCTGCAGCTATTACCAGATCGCCTTTATTGATTCCACTCTCAACCAACACAAGATTGTTTACCCGGTCAATTACCTTAATGGTGCCCAGTACTGTGGTGTCATGATCTGCGACGAAAAGATGCACAATTCCCTGTTGTTCGAATGTGGCTGCCTCAGGCACTACCAATACATTTTCATATTGTTTCGGAATTCTGATGGTACCACTGTTGCCATTTACCAGTAGTCCTGATTGATTAGGAAAAGAAGCCCTGAAAAGAATTGAACCGGTCTGTGGATCTATCTGGCCGGTAACAGTTTTCACAAGTCCCTTATGATCGTACTCGCGGCCATTCGCCAATACTAATGTCACCGGTGGAATGTTTCTTAATTTTTCTGCAACCGTATTTCCGGGTGTATTTCCCAGAAAGTTAAGATATTCACTTTCGTTCATCGAGAAATAGGCATACACCTCACTGGTCTCAGAAACTGTAGTCAGAGGGGTAGGATCAGAAGGGCCTACCAGGCTCCCCGTCTTAAACGGTATTCTTCCCACAATACCATCTATGGGGCTTCTTATTATAGAATAATCCACATTTGCCAGCGCACTCTTATAGTTGGCCTGTGCCTGACTTTGCCCGGCCTTTGCCTGTGCTAGTTTTCCCTCTGCTGATCGCAGATTGTCTTTGGCTGTCTGCAACTGCACACTGCTGATGATATTTTTCTCTACCAGTGGTATTAACTTGTTCACCTCCAGTTGAGCTGAACTGACTGCCGCTTCTGCTGCGGTGACATTCGCCTCTGCCGCACCGATGCCGCTCCGGGCCGCCGAAGCCACCTCCGAAAGATTATTGGTCTCCAGACGGAACAGCACCTGCCCTTTCCTCACCGGCTGACCTTCGTCAACAAGTACTTCCCTGATATATCCGGAAATCTTGGCTCTAACATCATTGTTTATACGTCCTTCAATGCTTGTGGGATACGAGGTATAACCTGTAACTGACCTTTCCTGCACTTCCACTACAGGAAACGGGCGCGCAGCATTTGGATCGGGCCCCTGCTTCTTATTTCCTCCACAGGAAGTAATGGCCGCCACCAATACCAGGCTGCCAAAAAAAGAACTCGCTTTATTCATAAGTAATTTTAATTTCAATTCTACTTTCTAAAATCATAAAATCCTCTCACGCCTATACGTACGTGTACTCACCTTTTCTTATATCTAATAACCCGAAATTGAATAAGTGAAATCGCCGTGATATTGCTGCGACTGCTCCAGGCCGTACAAGTCCCTGAGGTTAGGAAGGGCTTTACTAAACATGCAACTGAAACAAAAAAATCCCGCACCACACTTTCCTGACCCACAAAAATGGCCGGGTACTTACACTGGCAGGCTTTCCTCCCCAAAAATCCGAAACGTTCGCTATGACCGATTCCCATCTGATTAATAACTTATACTGTGTGGCCGTTTCTGTTGAAATATTTACCGATTCACATTACCGATAATTGTTTCTACATAATGTCAACCACAGGTTCAGGCTAAAAATTGAACGTGCAAAATTACTCGTCCTTCCCGAAATATCCCTTCATATCCTCAGATTTCAGATTCTTCTAACAAGAATGGAATTCTACAAAACAGAATGAGCCGAAACTGTCATTATTTTAATCCCCACGAATAACCCACAGCCAGTGTACCGGCTCCTGCATTATTCTTACCGTTGGCTGTTCCTTTCTGAATATTGACAAAACCATAATTAAATCCTCCTTCAATAAAAATATTTCCGGAAGCGCCGGTACGGTAACTAAATCCCAGGTTAGCTTCAGCACCTGCATTGAATTTGTGAAGCTGGTCTTTGATATCTTTCTTCCCATCGAATGATTGTGGGGGTACAGGATCAAGAGGCATAGCTCCTTTTTCGTCAAGATATACTGTGCTCGTTCCAGATGTAATCTGCTTACCGGTAAGTAACACACCGGCAAATGGCCCTGCATTTACATAAAATCTTAATGGAGATTGTGCACTAAGATTCCAACCGAAATTGGCAAGAACAGGCAGGAGCAAATAGTTGAGCCTCGACTCATTCTTAAAGTTTGCATACAGGTAAATGGGAGCCTGACCGGGAAACATAGCTGCAAACTGATCGGGTGTTGGAAAAGCCTGTAAGCCATTTTTCTTACCACCCTGAGACGAGTATTGAATCATAGGGCGGATAGAAAACACAGGTGTTATCTCAAAATCGGCAAACACAGCACCATCTGCACCTATTCGTGAAGAAAACCCTGTATTGAGCGGGTTTTGATGCGAACCTCCGGCTGTTAGATTGGGGATGCTCATGCCACCCCGCAACCCAATAGACACCTGTTGCGCCCAGGTCTCCTCACAGCATAGAAGTAAGATTGCTGTAATAGTGAAAAATACCTTTTTCATCTGTAGTCAGTTTATAATTTTGATAATAAATATTTTTTAATTGCCACAAACCTGATGCCAACAGTATTATAAAATAAAAGTATAGATACAACCTAAAATCTATACCCACTGTAAAGGAACACTAAATACTTCAAAATGTCACCCAAAAAGATATTTACCTTTAAGGCTTTAAGAGATGATAATACTTGCAGCTGCAGCCGGTAAAAATAATGAGCTTGGAAGAGAGAGCGGTGTACCGCTTTGGGATCTTCCGGACGAATATGCAAGATTTCGCAAATCAATAATCGGCCATCCGATCATCATCGGACGAAAATCGTACGACGTTATAAAAGAGCCATTGAAAGGAAGCCTGAATATTGTGATTACACATAATAAAGATTACAATGGCAATGGCGCTTTAGTAGTCCACAGCCTGGAAGAAGCACTTGAAAAAGTAAAGACCGAAAAAATTATCTATATCATAGGAGGCGGATATATTTTTGAAATGGCGCTTCCTATTGCAGACAGGATAGAAATATCAAGAATCGACGCTTCATTTCCTGAAGCCACCGCTTTCTTCCCGGCTTTTTCGACAAACGAATGGACACTACTTTCTTCGTCAAAACATGGTATTGACTTAAGGCACAAGTATGCGTTCACTTATGAAGTATGGGAGAGAAAAAACAGGATTTTATCTATTTAAAATCAGGCGGACGCAATGTGACATCCAGTGTGCGATACGACTTTACCGGTTTTCCGTCTTTCTGTGCAGGAATCCATTTAGGCCCCCAGGTGAGGGCATCAATCAACACTTCTGACAGTTTTGTATTTTGCCTGGTCAATGCTTCCACCTTCGAAACCTTGCCTTTGGCATCTACCACAAAACGAAGGATACACACCCCATAATCCATCACGCCAAATTCGGTAATGTGCACATTCATCTTTTTGGTAATAAATTCATTCCACTTCTCCTTACCGCCCTTAAACTCAGCCTTCTTATCCACCTGCTTTTCATCAAATATACCGTCGGCCGGTATAGTGTCTGCAATAAAAATCTTCTGAATTTTTGAAAAACTGCTAAACGAAAATCTTTTCTCAAGGGTTACAATATCCTGTTTATTATGGGCAGGCAATGATGAAGAAATCAAAAGAAAAGGCAGAAAAAAAATAAATAATCTAAACATGGGATACTCAGGTTTCCCTGATAAACAGATTAAAAATAATTCTCTGCCAATTTAAGACATTTTTGATAATGTATTCAATGCTATGAACCCACAACCAGGAAATCTATTCTGAGTCTTTCACCACTTTAGGTGGTGCATAACGCTGTACGGGTATTTCCAGATAGGCGTTTACTAAACGGTCATTTTGCTCAGCCGGAATCCATTTAGGCCCTTCTTTAATTGCATCAACCAAAATCCTGGCCAGCCTGGTTCCCTCCATTGTGATAGCCTTCACATCTGACACACTGCCATCCTTCCGTACTATAAACTTTACCTTGCAGGTTCCTGCATCATCTCTCGTCAACTCACCTTCATGCTTTTGGAATACAGTTCTCAGGAAACTATCCCATGCTTCAGCACCGCCCGGAAATTCAGGTGCTTTCTCCACCTTCAGAAATATCCTGTTGTCGACCTGTGTTGTAGCTGCACTGCCACCCTTCCCTGCATTCGGATTCACAAGTGTAACCGGTTGCACCCAATAGGCATTCACGGGTTTGCCATTCACCTTCGCCGGAATCCATTTGGGGCCCTGGCGCAAGGCATTTACCGCAACCTCGGCCAGGCGGGTATTTTTCATTGTCAGCACCTCTATATCAGAGATAGAACCGTCGGTATGAACTATAAATCTGATCTGGCAAGTACCATAATCCGATTCCCTGAATTCATTCGAATAGTTTTTTAATGCCTTTGCGATATAGGCCTTCCATGCTGGAATACCTCCGGGAAACTGTGCTTCTTTCTCCACCTTTGACATTACGCGGCCTGTATTCTCAGTTGGAGTTGCCACCGCTTCATCCTTCACCACTTTAGGCGGTGTGAACCTCACAAAATGAACCGTACGTTCCACATAACTTTTTACAACCCTTCCATTTTGTTGCGCAGGCACCCATTTGGGACCTTTCTGAATAGCATCTATGGCAATTCGGGCAGCTTTAGTTCCAGTTTTGGTAAATGCTACCACATTTGACACTTTCCCCTCCTCATCTACCACAAACCGAAGTTTGCAACCACCCTTGACATCTACCCCCTTCAACTCACTCTCATGGTCTGCCATCACTTTATTGATATATCTGCTCCAACCTATGTCACCTCCGGGAAACCGGGCAGGTACTTCAGTTTTTATAAAAACCTTTTTTTGATCTGCCGGAATCGTATCAGCCTTACTGTTATTCAGCAGCGCAGAGGATGCATCAGGAACATGATATCCCTTTTTCAACTCTATCTTCCACACCCCATTCAGCGCCAGATTGTTTCCATAAATGGCAGCCAGTTCAAGACTCCCTTTCAATACCTCAATTGAAGTCAGTTGATCGCCGGTTATATTCTTAAGCAGTGAATAATCTATTATGTTCCCGTTCACAATAACCAATGGATCTTTTTCATCCATGGTGCTTTGCTTCTTTAGCTGACTCCAGTCTAATGAATCTTTCATCTGGTCATTTTCAGCATGCGCATAGGTATCCGGGATAGAAGTCACACGTGGTTCCTGTGCCTTTAAAGAAAAGAACACAAAAACAAGGGCTGTAAGGGGCAGCACCATAAGCCGACCGAAATAAGAGACTTTCTTTTTGTTGTTTTTTAAAATCATGGTTAATCTTCTTTTTAAGGGTGAATAGGCAAAATTGTTATTAGCGGGCCACGAGTAACCTGGGTAAGCCGTCTGCAATGCCAGGCGCGAAAACTTTGCTCCATCCGCATCGCCAATCGACTTTTCATCAGCAAGAAACTCATGCACGATATTGATTTCACGTTTTATCAGCCAGAATACAGGGTTGAACCAAAAGACAATCTGAATGAGGTTGATAATAAGTTTGTCGAGAGAATGTAACTGACGTACATGAATAAGTTCATGGTGTAGTATTTCCCTGCCATCCCCCGAACGATAGTCGAGCCTCGGATTCCAAAATATCAGCCTGAAAAAAGAAAACGGGGTGCCTTTGGTATTCGACTCAATTATCCTGCACTCCTCCAAAACAATCTCTTTACCTCGTCTTCTTATCCTGTATATACGCAGAAGCGATAGCAGGAATAACACTATCATGGTGCCTGCAAAAAGAAAATAGGCAAGCCATAAAAATGTATTCGTGTTCCAATAATCCTGACTGATGTGTATTATCACGGTATCATTATCTATATCACTCTTAATAAAAACAGGTAATGTGTCTTTATTAGCAGCAAACAAGAGATCGAACCGGATAAATGGAAGTATCAGAGAAAGCAATACTGAAGCCAGCAGGTAGAAACGATTATACAAATGAAATCTTCTGTTGCGCAGCGCCACTAAATAATAAGCATACAGGATGGCCGATATCAAAACAACCTTGATGATATAAGGTGTAATATTTTCCATTGTCTTATTTGTTTTCTTTTTTCAATTGCTTAATCAGCAGTTCCAGTTCTTCAATACTTACATTTTTATCCTTCACCATTGCCGACACTACATTACTGAATGATCCGTCGTAAAATCTCCTGACAAGAGAGTTGACCCTGCCTTTGGAATATTCTGTCCGGGAAATCCCAGGCAGATACTTAAATGCCCTCTTACCATAAGGCTCTATCTTTATAAAACCTTTCTCTGCCATAATCTTAAGCAGTGTAGCGACTGTGTTCTGGTGAGGCCTCGGCTCGGGCATGGCTTCTACAATTTCTCTTAAGAAACCGCCCTTTAATTTCCATACCTTCTGCATGATTTCTTCTTCGGCGCGTGTGAGTGGATTCATCTTCGTTTTTTTTAATTCTGGCACAAAGATAAACTATTCTTTTAGTTTATCAACTATTTTTTTAGTTATATACTCAGGCCGGGAAAAAATATTTCCGGAACTTAACTCTGGAGCATAAAAAAAAACCGCACCCCTGCGGGATGCGGCATTATATACTTTAGGAAACTACAGTTTACTTTAACTTCACATTAAACTTACCGCCGGAAACCGTCTTGCTTGACGCTCCTCCACTGGAATAAGCTTTAAAGTTAAATGTTCCTTCTACATAATTATCATCATCTTTTGTGATAGTTACGCTTCCTTCACCCACTACCGGATTAGCACTCCAGGCCTCAATAGGCAAGGAAGTGGTCGCAAAGGTCATTATAGCCTTATCTGAAACGGAATAGGTGCCCGGCCCTGTATAACTGGTAATCCCAATGTTAATCTGTCCATCAGAACCAGTACCAGCGATAGAGATTGCACTACCATCCTTTACCGCACTTGTCGTGAGCGAAGAATTAAATGATTTACCATCAACGGTGGCAGTCAGTGTGTCTTTACCTGCACCTCCACTTCCTCCGCTTTTGCTGCATGAGAAAATAGTTGCTGACAAAAGAAGCAGCGAAAAAATTCCAAACTTAAAAGCTTTCATAGTCTAAATGATTTGTTTTTGAAAAATGGATTGAAAAATTTTGTACCTCTAAAAACGCACCCGAAAAAATAATATTTTACCAGGATGCAAAAATTTATGGCCCCTTTTGTACCAGAGGAGATGCTGAAGCATCATACTCCCTCCGGCACACTGATTCCAATCGGTTTGCCCTCATTCCTTACCTTTACTTATAATATAAGCACAGACCTTTCAACAAAATAAACATGAACACAAAACACTTCTCCATCCCCGTAATCTTTTCAATATTACTCATGGCATGTAACAACACCCCTTCAAAAACGGCTGATACTTTCTCGCCGGACAATCCTTTCGCGTCAGAAAGTACGCTACCCTATCAGACTATTGATTTCAGCAAGATCAAAAACAGCGATTTTCCTCCGGCATTTACAGAAGGGATGAGGCAACAGCTCGAAGAGATAAATAAAATTGTAGAAAACAAGGAAGCTCCCACTTTTGAAAACACTATTGTGGCCATGGAGAAATCAGGACAATTACTCCAGCGTGCTTACCATGCCTTTGGTGTACTCACTAGCGCGAACACTAATGATACACTCCAAAAAATTGACGAAGAGTTCTCTCCAAAATTTGCAGCACACGAGGATGCAATACACCTGAACTCCGGGCTCTTCAGCCGTGTGGAAAGTATATACAATAACAGAGCAAACCTCAACCTGGACCCGGAGAGCCTGCATCTGATCGAATATTATTACCAGCAATTTCTTATCGCCGGCGCTAAACTCAGCGATGCAGACAAGGAAAAATTAAAGAAGCTTAATGAAGAAGATGCTTCACTGAGCACCAAATTTGGCAACACATTATTATCCGCCGCAAATGCCGGAGCTTTGATTGTGGACAATGTGGCTGACCTTGACGGCTTAAGTGATAACGAAATCGCAGCGGCAGCATCAGACGCTAAGACTTCCGGCAAGGATGGTAAGTGGAAGATTGCGCTGCAAAATACCACACAACAGCCTGCTTTGTCCTCACTAAAAAACAGAGAAATTCGTGCGAAACTATTCGATGCTTCCTGGAACAGAGCCGAACGGGGTGACTCAAACGATACCCGCAAACTTATTACCCGCCTGGCTCAACTAAGAACTGAAAAAGCAAAACTTCTTGGCTTTCCCAACTACGCTGCATGGAAGCTTCAGGATCAGATGGCAAAGAACCCTGAAAATGTTTTCCACTTTTTAAATCAGCTAATCCCGGCTTCTGTAGAAAAGGCACACAAGGAGGCCGCTGAAATACAGCAACTGATTAAAGAACAGAAGGACACTTTCCAACTGCAGGCTTACGACTGGGATTATTATTCTGAACAGGTAAGAAAGGCAAAATATGATCTGGACAATAATCAGATAAAGCCCTACTTCGAACTGGATAGTGTTTTATTGAATGGCGTATTCTATGCAGCCAACCAACTTTATGGCATCACGTTTAAAGAAAGAAAAGACTTGCCGGTGTACCAAAGTGATGTCCGTGTATTTGAAGTGTTTGAAGAGAATGGCAATCCGCTTGCATTGTTCTACTGCGACTATTTTAAGAGAGACAATAAGAACGGAGGAGCCTGGATGGACAATCTGGTAACGCAATCCAAACTCTTCAATACCAAACCGGTTGTTTATAATGTATGCAACTTTTCAAAACCTGCCGAAGGGCAGCCGGCATTACTGAGTTTCGACGATGTTACCACCATGTTTCACGAATTCGGGCATGCCCTGCATGGCATGTTTGCCAACCAGCAATATCCTTCAATTTCAGGAACCAACACTCCGCGCGACTTTGTGGAATTCCCTTCACAGTTCAATGAACATTGGGCACTCTATCCTCAGGTGCTGAAAAACTATGCGAAACATTATAAAACAGGCGCCCCCATACCGCAAACACTTATCGATAAGATTGTCAAAGCCGGCACCTTCAACCAGGGATATGCCTTTACAGAATACCTTGCGGCTGCAGCGCTGGACATGAACTGGCACACACTAAGCCCCGGATCACCCCTTCAGGATGCTGACCAATTCGAAAAAGAAAGCCTGGGTAAGATGAATCTCTGGATCAGTTATGTACCGCCGCGCTATCGTTCCTCATACTTCCTGCACATCTGGAGTCTCGGATATTCTTCCGCGTACTACGCTTACAGTTGGGCTGAAATGCTCGACCACGACGCCTACACATGGTTTGAAGAAAACGGAGGACTTACCAGAGCAAACGGGCAGAAATTCAGAGACATGATCCTGTCACGTGGTAACACAGAAGACTTCGCTACACTGTATAGAAACTTCAGAGGAAAAGATCCGGCTATTGAACCCTTACTAAGGTTCAGGGGATTGAAATAACAGCGTGAATTAACTTAGTTCCGGCCTGCTTCATAATTGAGGCAGGCTTTTGTTTTTACAGGCTTTCAGGCTCCTTTTATTACAACCAGTAAACTACGAACCGGCCAATTAATACTCAAACACGAGATAATCCCACGGCTGCATTTCATAGACATAATGATCAAACAACTTCACCTTTTGCCCTGAAAACACATTGACAGGATTTCCATAAATTACCTTATCCTTAATCGTAAAATGCTGCGGTAAAGGAGACAGATTGAGCACTACAAAAACCTGCTTATTACCTTTCTGCCTCACATAAGCAAATATGGCATCATCATTTGCCGTAGCCAGTCTTCTGTAATAGGCATCAGCATCCATAGCTTTATTTCGTTTGCGCAGATGCAGAAGTGTTGAGTAAAATGGGGCCATCTCATATTTACCCCACTGAATCGGGTCCTTTACAAAAAATTTAAGTCTGCGCTTATTCGGCTCCTCCTGTCCGTTATAAATCAGCGGGATGCTCTGATACATTGTCTGGGTAAATACTGCAAACGCTTTGTAGGCTGCTCCATACTTTTCAAACTCTGTACCGTTCCAGCTATTCTCATCATGGTTAGTAGTGAAAAACAACCGCTGCGCATTTTTAGGATATATATTAATGTTATGATTCAGTACAGAATCAAAATACTTCAAATTATGCTTTAGTGAATACACATCAGCCATTGGCTGCATCAGGCTCCATGCATACGTTGCATCAAATCCCGCATAATGAAATTCAGGCCCTTCTGCTTCTGCCAGCATATAAACATCCTTTATCTTTTTGAGCTGAGTGATACAATCTTTCCAGAAATCTGTGGGCACATGGTGTGCCACATCGCAACGAAAACCATCAATATCAGTTTCGCGCAGCCAGAATGCCATTGCAGCAATCATGGAGTCTCTCAATTCCCTGTTTTTATAATTTAACTGACGGGTATCTGTCCAGTCAAAAGGAATTACCACTTTTCCATTGGCATCGTGCTCATAAAAGTCAGGATGGCTGGTCATCCAGGGGTTATCCGGTGCGGTATGGTTGGGTACCCAGTCAGTAATCACCTTAAAGCCCATGGCATGTGCCTCTTTAACCAATCGCTTAAAATCATCCATCGTGCCAAACTCGGGATTCACCTGAGTGTAATTTCTTACTGCATAATAACTACCCAGTTGAGACTCGTTTTCTTTTCTATCCTTTAACCCAATGGGCGTAATCGGCATGAACCATAAAATTTCAACCCCCATTTCTTTAAGACGCGGTAAACTTTTTGCAAATGCATTGAAAGTTCCTTCCTGAGAAAACTGCCTTACGTTCACCTCATACACATTGGAACGCGCACTCCACGACGGGTGCTGAAATGCAGTAGGTTCCTGTCCCTGAGTAACGACTGCCGCATACTTAGGACTACATCCGACGAATAATATAATCGCTGCAGAAGCGATGGCTACCCGCAATTTTCTCATAGTATATTAATTAAGTAAGTTATTTAAAGTTAGAAATTCTTTCTTAAACCTATGCCTCTCCTTCGTCCTCCTCCATTTCAGCCCTGATTTCCTCACTAATCTGCACAATGATCTTATCAATACGCTGACCATCCATGTCCACAATTTCAAAGTCAAATCCGCGCCATGAAAACTTATCACCTTCATTAGGAATACGCTCAAGTGTGTGCAACACAAATCCCGCGAGTGTGTCAAATTCGTTTTCAGACTCAGAAATCCATGAAGACTTTTCAAAATAGGAGAGAAAATCATAAAACTGGATCTGCGCATCTACCAGGTAGGTATTGTCTGATCTTTTCACAATTACATATTCATCATCTTCTTCTTCCGGTATCTCTCCCACGATGGCGCGCAGAATATCGCGTGCCGTAATCATGCCCTGCAGGCTCCCATACTCATCCACAATAAATGCATGATGAATCTTCGTATTCTTTATCTTTTCCAATACCTGATAAGCCGAATTGTTTTCCGGCACAAAAAGCGGCTTACGGCACAAACTGCTTAACGGCTTATCGGGATACAGATATAAATCTTTAACATGTACTACGCCTTCGATATCATCAATATTTCCGCGGCATACAGGATACACCGAATGAAGATACTCTTCAATCTTTGACCTGACCGATTCACGCGATTCATTCACCTCAAACCATACGATATCTGTTCGATGGGTCATCATGGAGGTAATATTCCTGTCGCCCAGATGGAAAACCCTTTCTATAATATCTTTCTCTTCCTCCTCAATGGTACCCGATTCGCTTCCCTCATTGATCATGGCTTTAATTTCTTCCTCTGTTACTGCATTCTCTTCAGAGTCTTCAATCTTCAGCAGATTAAATATGCCACCATTCAGGCTGCTCAGGAGCCACACCAGCGGGTAAGATACCTTACTAAGTGTACGGATTGGCCTTGCTACCACACGGGCAATTCCCTCGGGATTCAGAATTGCAATTCGCTTTGGAACCAATTCTCCAAACAAAATTGTGAGCAGCGTTACGACAATTACAATTATTACCAGCGCAATGGCACTGCTATAGGGTTTTAGAAATTCTATTCGCTCGATGTACGGTGCAAGATAATGGCTGAACCTTTCCCCCGAATACACACCTGTAAGAATGCCCACCAGCGTAATATAAATCTGAGTAGTAGAAAGAAACACATCGGGGTCTTCCTTCAGGTCAAGGGCACATTTAGCTTTAGAATCCCCTTTCTCTGACCACACCTCAAGCCGGCTTTTCTTCGACGAGATCAGTGCTGTTTCGCTGAGTACGATCAGCCCGTTGACTAAGATTAGTGTGAGAATTATCAAGACCTCTGTCATATCCTAAATTAGCTTTCTACGTGTAGCTTTACCAACCGGTTAAAA
>JACFNA010000030.1:0-7662 GCA_019455085.1 Chitinophagaceae bacterium | reverse complement strand
TACATATACCTGGGCATAGCATACCAATGCTGCCCACAAAAGTATAAGAGCCCACCAATTACTTAGAGGCTTCCTGAATGTTGCAAAGATAAACGTTGATATGGCAAAATGATTTACTGCATGCGAAGAAACAAAACTTGAACTCACAGGGCAGTACTTTACAATAAACCGTACCTGGCCGGCCATCTCAGGATCACGGCAAGGCCTCAACCTGAAAAAAGCTTCCTTGATTACTGAACTACTGGTAAAATCAGAAACCATCACTAAAATTAAAAAGGCCAATACCCACCATATTCCCTTGCCTTTGAAATTGAGCAACGCAAAAAGACCCAGAAAAATATATAAGGGAGCCCAGAAAAATGGCTCTCGCACAAAAGGCAGCGTGAAATCTAAAAAAGAATTCGTCCACTCTCCATTTATCTTATGAAAAAGACTCTGATCAAAACGCAAGATGGGGGCCGGCAGAAATGTTAACAATTCAGTTTGAAGTACATTCATCAATTCAAAATTATCATTTCCCCCTCAACGTAACGAATTTAATTATTTTTGGGGTCTTTATAGCACTAAAGCCTTTTATGAAGAAACGTTCTATATCCAAACTTATTCGATGGATGGTGATTACCGGTCTGGCTTTTTTCATCTTTATGACCGCAATGAGGCTTGTCTTCTTTTTCAGATTCAAAGCTCCGGGGATTACCTTTACTGATAATTTGCAGGCTTTTTTACTCGGGGCTGCCTACGATCTGAGGATTGTCTGTGGAGCCATACTCTTTCCCTTTCTTACCGGTAGCCTGATTCTGAAAAGTAATGCCCATAAGAGACTTAGTATCGGCAGTATCCTTAGTATTATAATGACACTTGCTGTAATGGTATTCCTGCTCATATTTATGAAGAAAGGGCATGCCGGCATGGCCACCATCATGGTAGTAGCCTCGGTTTTCGTATTGATACTACTGTGGCTCCGGGGCACAAAAAACTGTAATCCTTTTGAGCATATTACCTCCCGAAAAATCTTTAAGGCATGGTTCCATACCGTAGCGCTTGCGCTCGTTGTTTTATACGCCTTCGACTTCGAGCACTACGACTATCTCGGGCAAAGACTGAGTGCCAGTATTGTAAACTTTGCCGGAGATGCCAAAATAAGTATGAGTATGATCTGGGAAACGTACCCGGTAATCCCACTCCTGATTTTTATCATTATCAGTTGCCTGCTTCTGATACTTATTATTAACAAAAGTTATAAAGTCATTGAAAAATCTGAAGAATCAAAAAGTAGCATTACCAAATTTTTCTTCGGTCTGGTTTTCACCCTGCTACTCGCTCTCGGAATTTTCGGAAGATTCGGGCAATACCCACTCAGGTGGAGCGATGCTTTCAGCCTGAAAGACGACTTTAAAGCTAATCTGGCATTAAACCCAGTTCAAAGTTTTTTCAGCACTCTCGAATATCGCAGTTCAGGTTATGATGAAGCGCTGGTGAAGAAATATTATCCACTGATGGCAAATTACCTGGGTGTGAATAATCCTGACAATAAAAATCTGAACTTCTCAAGGTTTGTCCAGCCAAAAGACAGCATTCAGAGAAATGTGGTAATTGTAATCTGCGAAAGCTTTTCGGCTTATAAGAGCACTATGTTTGGCAATGGGTTAAATACGACTCCCTACTTCAATGATTTATGCAATAACGGACTATTTTTTGATCGCTGCTTTACCCCGTCATACGGTACAGCAAGAGGCATCTGGGCGGTAATTACCGGAATTCCTGACGTAGAATACCCAAATACCAGTAGCCGAAACCCCTCTTATGTAGATCAGCATTCTATCATCAACGATTTTGCAGGATATTCAAAGTACTACTTCATTGGAGGCAGTTCCAGTTGGGCCAACATCCGGGGTCTGCTCACCAATAATCTGAATGGGCTTCATCTTCTGGAAGAAGAAGACTTTAATGCAAAGAAGATAGATGTATGGGGCATCAGCGATAAAAGATTACTGCTGGCTGCGAACGACACATTTGCGACACAGAAAAAACCCTTTGTGGCAATTGTGCAGACTGCAGATAACCATCGCCCTTATACGATTCCGGATGAGGACAGAAATAATTTCGACCTGGTCTCGTACCCTAAAGACACTTTGCACAAATACGGGTTTTCTGATAACGATGAACTCAATGCCTTCCGCTATACCGATTTTGCTTTCAGAGCCTTCATGGAGGCTGCTAAAAAAGAAGCCTATTTCAAAAATACCATCTTCGTTTTTGTAGGTGATCACGGAATCAAAGGGAATGCATCTGCTGAGTTTCCTGAAGTGTGGAACAGTGCTAACCTGACAAGCCACCACGTACCACTGTTATTCTATGCTCCGGGCATCATCACACCTCAAAGAAATAGTACGATATGCTCACAGGTAGATGTGTTGCCCACAGCCGCCTCACTGGCAGGCATACCCTATAATAATACTACAATGGGCATCGACCTGGCCAGTGAATCAGGACGCATGCTTTCATTTCCTGCCGGTGCCTTCCTGTTTGACCCTACAATCAAACAGATTGGCATGGTCACAGACAGCCTTGTGTTTACCGACAACCTGCTAAGCGGGCAACAGGAATTGTATAAGACCTACTCCCAGGCAAGCGACAGCGACACACTTCGGTTACAATTGAAAGACCTTTCAAATGCCTGGTATCAAACTGCTAAATATTTACTATACCATAACAAGAAAAAAGAAGCTATATCCCACTGATATCTACGAATGAAAGTCGATACAAAAATTCAGGAAAACACGTTGCTGATCGTACGATGGATTTTCAATCTATGGTTGATCTTCATGTCTATCTTCTCTGTTTTGCGTATCGCTACGCTCATTCTATTTATGCCTGAAGGAACCAAAGTGTCTGAAGTGATTCCCGCCTTTTCTCTCGGCTTCATCTATGATATGCGCTGGGTCGCAATCATACTGATGCCGATAGCTCTCGTAAGTCTGATTCCGGGCTTCTCCCCTTTCGTTTCCCTGCGCAACAAAAAAGGCTGGTCGTATTATCTGGCTTTCTGCGCGCTCTTTGTCCTGTTTTTCTATGGTGCAGATTTCGGCAATTTCAGTTATAACCGTACCAGGCTTAATGCCAGTGCACTCAACTTTGCTGAAGATCCGGTAATCTCCATGAAAATGCTTTGGCAGAGTTACCCAATGGTATGGATACTGCTTGCACTTTTCCTCACTGTCTATCTATTATCTAAGTTATTCGGTCGTACACACATCGTCACATTGAAGAAAACCAATGGCGTGCGCACTGCAAGAAGTAATACATGGTACGGACTTACAGTATTTATTCTCGGATGGAGCATATACGGACTGTTTTCATTCACACCTCTGAAGTGGAAGGATGCCTTTGAACTAAATAACAATTTCACTGCTTACCTGGCTCTGAACCCTTTACAGAATTTCTTCAGCACACTTCAATTCAGGAAGCCGGACTTCAACAATGAAAAAGCTTTTGAATACTATCCTATAATAAAAAAATTTTTGAACCTGCCTGAGGATAATCAGTCAGGTATCACTTACCAGAGACTGGTATCACCCAACAGCAAAGCAATCGAGAGCCACCCCAATATTGTACTGGTTATTTGTGAAAGCTTCAGTATGTATAAGAGTTCCCTGGCAGACAATCCACTTAACACTACACCTTATTTCAAAAGCCTGACAGAAAATGGCATCTTCTTCAACAGATGCTTTACTCCCACCTTTGGTACGGCAAGAGGCGTATTTGCCATTATTACCGGTATTCCTGATGTACAACTGTCCAAATTTTCTACGCGCAATCCGCAGGCTATAGATCAGCATACTATCATAAATGATTTCGAAGACTACGATAAATTCTACTTTATAGGAGGTTCAAGTAACTTCAACAATTTTGAAGGGCTCATAAAAAATATTGATGGCGTAAAAATATATCAGGAAGGATCCTACAAAACTCCTGAAGTGAATGTATGGGGTATTAGCGACAAAAGCCTGTTCCTGGAGTCGGCCGATATTCTTTCTGAACAGCAGAAGCCCTTCTTTGCAATTATCCAAACAGCAGACAATCATCGCCCGTTTACGATTCCTGAAGAAGACACTGACTTTCAGAAAAAGATAGTTCCGGAAGATACACTACGGAAATACGGCTTCGAGTCGCTGAAAGAATACCACGCATTCTGCTATACAGATTATTGTATTAAAAAATTTATGGAATATGCAAAGACCAAGCCCTGGTTTAGCAATACAATTTTTGCTTTTATTGGTGACCATGGCGTCGCCGGAAACACAACCTCGGTATATAAGGCTCCCTACGCCAATCTGGGCAAACTTGCAGACGAGCATGTCCCCCTCTTGTTCTATGCGCCGGATTTACTTACTCCTCAAATACGTACTGAAACAGTGTCTCAGATAGATGTACTTCCGACTATTGCCGGCATGCTTCATCAGCCCTATATTAATTCCACCCTGGGAAGAGACTTGCTCAATACAAATAACAAAACAGATGCGGCCTTCATCATCCACCATGATGAGGGAAAGATAGGCGTGGTGAACGACCGGTTTTTCTTTACGCAAAACCTGCAGATTAACAAAAGGGAACTATACCCAATCAACCAAAAAGGAATGGAAGCCTCTGCTGCTGAAAAAGATTCTGCCTCAAAGGCACTCTCTGAGCTGACAGTGGCAATCTATGAGACTTCAAAATACATGCTCCTGCACAACCAGAAATCAACAATTCGCAGAAATCATAAATAATAGTTGAACTTTTCGCCTCGCGCCAATACCTCTACAAAATATCTTTACTTCGTGGTATGGCAATGGATAAGAAAAAACTGAAATCCCGTATTATCAACTTTGTCTTCTTCGGAACATTATTCGTGCTATTAGTCAGTACGCCAGCCAGGAGCTGGCTCCTGAGGCAGGCGCTCTCAACAGGGTTATTTAGTGCTTCCATCAGCAAGGAAGCTGTAACTGATTCTTCCATCGTGATGCCACTTCATTTCCAGGACGGCAACGGATTGCAAAGCAGCACTGAGGCACTGAGGGGCAAAGTGGTTTTTATAAATTTTTGGGCCTCGTGGTGTCCGCCGTGCCGTGCTGAAATGCCTGCTATCGATAAGCTGACAGCCCGGCTACGAAACGACAAAGACTTTGTTTTCATATTGGTCAATCTGGATGATGAAGAGGAAACAGGAAGGAAATACCTGAACGAACATTTTCCTCAATTACCATTTCATAAAGCGGTAGGATACATTCCCACTGATATGTTCTCGGGCACCCTGCCCACAACGATTGTCCTGGATAAGAAAGGAAGTATCGTAATGAAGCATACAGGAATGGCAAAGTATGATTCTGACAAATTTATTAAGCAACTCGAAGCACTCCGATAAGAAGTGTACCGGTGCATGTGCAGTATTTTATTTACCCGGAATTGTATGAAGAAAGAATAGGCAATAAGTATTACAGGAGAGACGAAATAGCCGGAACCGGTTCATGTACTTATAAATGGCTCCCGGGAGACTCTGTCACTACCCCCACATGCGGGCGATTTCCTGCCCTCGCACTACTGCTCTTTGCTTTAAGGTAGATACTGTGAAAAAAGGATATCAACAAGACCGCCACCCACAGGCCAATCACTACCCTGACAAATACTTTTTTTCTTGTCAATAACCAGATCAGTAACAAACCCGCCGTAACAGGTATCAGAAAAACAAAAGCCGAACTATACTCCATTTCTACTCTTAAACACCAGGTGTATAAATCAAAATAAACAAAATCTTCAAGACAACACCTTGCCTGCCATTCTGTTTATTTTCAACACAAAGGTCACTAAAATCGTAATACAGCAGCCATAAAAAAATCCACCATACATCACACTAAAGGATGTATAGTGGATTAATTTTTCCGAAACTATCTACATAGGATTCTGCGTACAGAGTGGATTGTACTGAAGTTCCAGTTCAGGAATTACCCACTGCCATTCTTTTGCACCGGCAGGAATATACCTGCTTGCTTCTCCGATTGGCTGATCCTCGTACATATTAAAGTTCGATGCCAGCGGATCCAGATTAGTAGGATTCGAATTAGATTTCCAGCCATTGATAGCGCCGCCCTGGTTATAGCCTGTTCTGGGCTTGGGGCCTCTGTCAAGCGCCATATTCAGCCTCTTCAGATCCAGGAATCTGAATCCCTCTCCCCATAATTCCACTCTGCGCTGAAACATAATTTCTTCCGCAAGATCATCTCCTGTATTTACGCTCAAAGTGTACATTGGATCCCTGTCATGTGCCACTGCATATAGTGCTAATCTGGCATTAGGCTCGTCTCCTCCTCTTGCATAGCCCTCTGCCATGATCAGGTACATTTCAGGTAATCTGATAAAAGCCAGATCGGCCGTAATCAGAGACCCGTTGTATGAAGCAGACTTATTATCAGGAAAATCCACTATAAATTTCTGGCTCATCCACTTATATCTGTTACCTCCCGGAGGATATACCAGATTAGGTTGATTGGTCACATCCGGAACCCATAATTGCTTCCTGATATCAGTAGGAGAAATCCTCTCATACAGCAGGTTATATATTGCTCTGGGTGTGTTTCTGTTATAGGAGATATTAGTGTTAGAGATATAACTATAGAAGTTAAACAATGTAGCTGTCTCCAGCGCAGGCTGTGCTATCTTAGCCCATATCCACTCTTTATTAGATGCATCAGTACACCGACCCTGCTTATAATCATAACAACTGTTATCCATCTGCGCTCCTGACTGATCCACCACCTGCTTGGCCATTGCTGCCGCTTCAAGCCATTTACCCTGTGTCAGCAGCACTCTCGCTTTAATTGCTCTTGCCACATGCACATTAATATGCATCTTGGTAGTACGCGGTATATGCACATTTGACAACAGGCCTATAGCATTGTCCAGATCATCGTTGATCGACTTATAACACTCTTCCACTGTAGATCTTGCTTTAGGTTCTGTGGAAGAACTCAGGCGCAACACAATACCTTCCTGATTGTTGTTCCCTGCCCTGTCGTAGCGCTGGCCATATAGTTGTACGGCACAGAAATGCGAAAATGCACGATAGAACAGCGCCTGTCCTTTGATGTTATCACGCTCTTCCTGCGTACCTTCTGCATTGTCTATATTTTCAATCACCATATTGGCATTGGCGATAATCTTATAGATATACTCATAAATATGTCGGGGATATTGATTGGATGGCTGCCTGTGGCGTGTCCAGTTAGTCTCGTTACCAAACTGTGCATTTGACTTGGTATATACCAGATCTTCTCCCAGAAAATCCATGTAGAGCATATAATATTGATACCCCATTTTGGGAGCAAAGTTGCCTTTATCATACATTATACGATGCATACCATTAATAGCCATCATTGCCGTTTTCGTATCTTTAAACATGGCTGACTGATCTACATTGCTCGTAGATTCCGTCTCTAAAAATCCCTTATTGCATGACATTGTCACGAAAAGGAATAATACAGATATTATATAGATATTCTTTTTCATCTTCTTTAAATTAAAGGGTTATTGACAGTCCAAATGATACAACCATAGAAGGAGGGTACACATCTGTATTTGCAAGATATCCTGAGCTGAAATTCCGTCTTGGATACAGTCCTCTGCGGG
>JACFNA010000306.1 GCA_019455085.1 Chitinophagaceae bacterium | reverse complement strand
ACCAGCAACACTTTGCCATTTTCGAGGTGAAGTTTGCTGTAGTTAGAACTGGACTCGATATACACAATCTCCTTTATCTGGTAGAACTCTATGCCCTCGGTGGTATTGATAGATATTCTGTCTTCCTGAGATAAGTTTCCGGACAAGGATTTTTTTAAAACGTCCAGCCGTTGTTGTGTAGATCCACTTTTGTTTTCTATTAACCTGTTGATGGTGGCCTGCAATTCGGATACGCCAATGGGTTTCAGCAGATAGTCAAAGGCGCTGATACGGATGGCATCGATTGCATAGTGGTTATATGCTGTGGTAAATACAATATCGAATTGCCTGTCCGTAATTAGCTCCAATAGCTTGAAACCGTTAATTCTGGGCATTTCTATGTCGAGAAAAAGCAGGTCAAATTTTTGTGAGTTGATAATCTGTGCAGCAAGTTCAGGTTTTTGAATAGTAGCGATTATTTCAAGGTCAGGGCAAAACTCTCTAATCTTTTGCTCAAGGTTCTGCAGGCTTGGAAGTTCATCATCAACTATTATAGTCTTTAGCTTCATAAAGGGTTCCTTTTAATATTTCTCCCAATTGTATCTTTAAAACGACTTTGGTTCCGGAAGGGAGATCATCATGGTAAAGGTCGTTAATTACGATTTCAGATTTTGTTTTGAGTCGCTGACTGTAAATATCCAGTTTTTCTTCTGTCAATCGAAGCCCCATGCTCTTGTGGTCGTGATTCTTGTTTCTTTGGTAGCTCGCTGATTTTTTTCTGCCCACACCATTATCTTCCACTTCGAAGTGGATATAGTCGTCTTTGATGAAAGCTCTGATAGATAATACCAGGTTCTCATTTTCGCTTGGCCCCATGCCATGAAGAATGGCATTTTCAACATAAGGTTGTAGAAATAATGGTGGTACCTGGAATTCAGGGTCTAATAATACGGGATCAATTTCAGTAACAAATTTGAACTTATTGTTGAACCTAAGCCTTTCCAGTTCGACATAAATTTTTGTGGCTGCAAAATCTTTTTCAAATGGAATGGTATCTGAGTTACTACTTTCCAATATCATTCTGATGAGTGCAGAGAACTTGTTGAGATATCGGCTGGCTGACACCCGGTCATTTTTTATTACGAAGTTTTCTATACTGTTGAGACAATTGAAAATGAAGTGAGGGTTCATTTGTGCTTTCAAGGACTCCATCTGTACCTGAAGAATTTTTTTCTCATATTCAGAAACCTGTCTTTTTCTGGAGGCCTTTTGGTTCTTATAGAAAAAGAAAGCTGAGGTGGCAAGGAGGCCAAACAAAATCCAGCCACTTACCAGTAAAAGGTTCTTGGAAGTAATTTCTGATTTCTGAATAGCAGCGATCTGTTTTAGTTTTTCGTTCTCGATCTCCTGCCTGCGAAGCATCCAGTCTGACTCCCGAATAATCACATTCCGTTTGTTATTCTCAGAGAATACAGAGTCATAACTGTCTTTGTAATACTTAAAAAACTTTATGGCCTGTTCGGGGTTTTTCTCTGCCTGGTAATAGTCCATTAGTAACTTGGATGCCTGTCCGATGCCTTTGGTGTTTTTTAATTGAGTGGCCAGTAGGAAGGCGCTGTCCAGATACTGTTTCTTCAGGGCTTTAGGAAGGTCTGTGATGTATTGGGCTTTTGCCATATAAATTTTCTGCATATTGCCCAGGCCTTTGTCGGCTACCGCTCCTGCCATTGCTTTGTCCAGGTAGAATTTAGCCTGTGAGATATTTCCCTGGCTTGACTCGACCTTGCCATAGTCGATATAGAAAAGGGTAAGTACATAGGTTTCCCCTGTGATAAGTGCATATTTATATCCGCTGTCCAGCTTTTCTTTACTTTGTTTGAACTTCTTTTCTTTAATGTCGCAACTGGCGAGCAGTTCGTAGTTAATAGCGACACCTCTCCAGGCTTTAAGCTCTTTGTTAATCTTAATAGCCTGATACGTAAATTCTCTGCACTTTTCGAAGTCGTTCAGACTCGCAAAATTGTCTCCAATGTTATTAAGGCAAATCGCCTTAAGCCTGGGGGCATTACACGAGTCAGCATATTGTATAGCATTGAAGTAAGCTCTGTTGCTTGCATCGTAGCTGGCAGAACTTGAAAGTAGAATGCCCAGATTAATCTGCGCCAGCGCCTTGCCATACGTGAAATTGCGCTCTTCGCTCAGGTTATTCACTTTTTCATAGTACTTGAATGAGGTGGCAATATCACTCTCGCTTGTGCGGTAGCTGATACGATGGAGTGTAAGTATGTACTCTGAGTCAATTACGGGATGCTTATCGAGCCAGCTAATCAGGCTGTCCACCTTGCTCCATTGGGAAAAGCT
>JACFNA010000305.1 GCA_019455085.1 Chitinophagaceae bacterium | reverse complement strand
AAGCTCACAGGAAAAGAAGATGTTCAGATCAATATCCTGGAAATCCGCCGTCCGGAATTGAATGCGGCGATCGTAGCGGATACAATTGCCCGTCAGATTGAGAATCGTATCAACTACAAGAGAGCAATCAAGATGTCTATAGCATCTGCACTCAGGATGGGAGCAGAAGGCATCAAGGTAAGAGTAGGAGGCAGACTGGGTGGAGCTGAAATTGCACGTAGCGAGGAGATCAAGCAGGGGCGCACTCCCTTACATACTTTCAGAATGGATATCGACTATGCAAGTGTATTTGCACAGACGGTGTATGGGAAGATCGGAATCAAAGTATGGATTTGTAAAGGAGAAGTATTGGCAAAGCGCGATCTGAACCCTAACATCATTGCAGGTGGTGGCAAGATGGAAGAAGCAGGTGGCAGAAGAGGTGGTTTCAGCGACAGAAGAGGTGGTGGGGACAGAAGAGGCGGTGGAAATCGCGGTGGTCAGAGAAGATAATAATAATTAGATAATCAGAGAATAAAAATATAAGCATCATGTTACAACCAAAGAGGGCCAAGCACAGGAAAATGCAGAAGGGCCGCATGAAAGGTGATACAAAGAGAGGAGCTACTCTGGCTTTTGGTACTTATGGATTGAAAGCGCTGGATTCTGTATGGCTTACCAACAGACAAATAGAATCTGCCCGTCAGGCAATGACCAGAGCGATGAAGAGAGAAGGTAATGTGTGGATCAGAGTATTTCCTGATAAGCCTGTAACCAAGAAGCCTGCTGAGGTGCGTATGGGTAAAGGTAAAGGTAACCCTGAGTATTGGGCAGCTGTAGTGCAGCCTGGACGTATCATCTTCGAAGCAGATGGGGTATCTCTGGAAGTAGCAAAAGAGGCTTTTGCACTTGCAGCTCAGAAGTTGCCGATCCTGACAAAATTCGTCATCAGAAGAGATGTGGTAAACCAATAGTGCTGTAACCTTATAAATTAAAGTGTCATGTCAAACAGAAACGATTTTGTAAACAGCCTGAAGAACCTTACAGTGCAGGATTTGGAGAATAAAATTCTTGACGATGAGATGCGTCTTAAGAAACTAAAGTTTGCACATACAGTGTCTCCGCTGGAGAATCCGATGAGTATTCGTGACCTCAGAAAGGATCTGGCTCGTGCAAAAACTGAATTGCAGAAAAGAAAGTTGGGTGTTCAAACTGAAAATAATTAAAAATGCCGCAAAGAAATTTAAGAAAAGTAAGAACCGGTGTAGTATCCAGCAATAAAATGGATAAGACCATTACCGTTTTGATCGAAAGAAAGGTGAAGCACCCTCTCTACGGTAAGTTCGTGAAAAAATCAAAGGGCTTTCACGCTCATGACGAAAAGAATGAGTGCAATGTGGGTGATGTAGTAAGAATCATGGAGACCAGGCCGCTGAGCAAAACAAAGCGCTGGAGACTGCTTGATATCGTAGAGCGCGCTAAATAATATTGAAAGGTCTGAAACCATAAACAATATCGCCCGGCGAGGGCTAAAATTGAAAGAAAATGATACAGCAAGAAAGCAGATTAAATGTAGCTGACAATAGTGGTGCTAAAGAAGTACTCTGCATCAGAGTATTGGGTAACTCGGGTCAGGATTATGCACACGTAGGCGATAAGATAGTGGTAACGGTAAAGGATGCTATACCACAGGGAGGTATTAAGAAAGGCACGGTAAGCAAGGCAGTAATTGTGCGTACGAAGAATAAACTTCGTCGGAAAGATGGCTCTTACATCCGTTTTGATGATAACGCAGTGGTATTGCTGAACAATGCCGATGAGCCTCGTGGTACCCGTATTTTCGGGCCTGTTGCAAGGGAATTGAGGGATAAAGGATATATGAAAATTATATCCCTGGCTCCGGAAGTGTTATAATGAAAATGTATCTTTGCAACCCTTTTGAAAACAGGAATTTTAAGTATAAAAACAGGACAAACAGTTTGTCGTTATGAAAAATAGATTTAAACCAAAGTTTAGCATTAAGAAAGGCGATTCTGTGGTAGTGATTACAGGAGAGTATAAGGATTTGAAGAAGCCGCGTACCGTGCTGAAAGTGATTCCCGAAAAGAGCCGTGTATTGGTGGAGGGTGTGAATATCGTAACTAAGCACACAAAGCCTACAGCACAGAATACAAAAGGGGGGATTGTCAAAATGGAAGCGCCCATCTCTATTTCCAATGTGATGCTTTGGGATGCTAAATCTCACGGACCAAGCAAGGTCAGCCATTCAAGAGTGGATGGCAAATCAGTTAGAACCGCTAAAAAATCAGGGGAGGTAATTAAGTAATGAGCGAAACAAAGTATATACCAAGAGTAGCCACTAAATATAAGAATGAAGTGGTACCGGCACTGATG
>JACFNA010000304.1 GCA_019455085.1 Chitinophagaceae bacterium | reverse complement strand
GAAGTAATTTACGAATCGGAGGATCTGGTAGCTTTAAATAAACCGGCGGGGCTGTTGACCATACCTGACCGACACGATTCCGGCCAACCTTCCCTGCTCTCCCTGCTAAGGCAACGCTATGACCAGATTTTTGTAGTTCACAGAATAGACAAATTCACCAGTGGTCTTATTCTTTTTGCAAGAACAGCAGAAATGCACCGTCATTTATCACTTGCTTTTGAGGCACGTAAAATTCTTAAGTCGTACACAGGAATTGTATATGGCCGCATGCCGGAGCCCGAAGGTGTAATCAGCGCCGCCATCGCTGAAAATCCGGCCAGAAAAGGTGAAATGGTCATTTCAGGAAAAGGAAAACCAGCCGTTACAGGTTTCACCGTTTTGGAAAACAATCCGATTTTTTCTGTAGTCAGCTTTCGCCCTGAAACCGGGAGAACGCACCAGATCAGAGTGCATGCCCAACACATCAACCATCCTTTACTTTGCGACCCGCTCTACGGAGACGGAAAGCCCGTTTTTCTTTCTCAATTCAAGAAGAGATACAATAAAGGAAAAACGGAAGAGGAGGAACGCCCGCTTCTAAGCCGGCTGGCTTTGCATGCTTCTGCAATTACTTTTACAGACATCTCAGGAAAAAGTGTCCACCTCGAAGCGCCACTTCCAAAGGATATACATGCACTGATTAATCAGATCAGGAAAAACACGAAATAAAACTACTGCAGGTACACATCTAACAACCCTTCAGGCAATTCCATGTAGAGTATTTTCTTCTTGTGATCCACCTTTAACAAGAAAGCATCATTAACAGGTATCAGCACTTCTTTCCCATGAAACAATACGCTACACAGTAACTGATGAGGCTGCTCAATCACTTCCGCCACTTTTCCAATTAGTACCTGCTTATCAAAAATATCGTACCCGATAAAAGAGATGGGCGCATTCTTTCCTGCATGCTTTTTAAAATCGGGTTCCTGAAGCCATAATTCTTTTCGTAATAATTGATTGACACTTTCACGGCTATTGATTCCTTCAACCTCAATAAATGTTTCTTCAATTGATTTCGCTTTTGCAAATGTCAGAAACCAGGGCACAAACAGGCCGGGACTCTCTTCAAGAAACAGCGCTTCTACCCCTTCAAGATTGGTTCTTTTGCCAAACGAATGTTTCAAAATCATTCTGCCATCCACCCCATGGGCTGCAACCACCTTTCCGATACTGAAATACTCCATAAGCACAAAAATATCTAAAGCGCTTCAACTATCTCCTTTTTCTTACGGGCATTACTTCATTTAATCAGCCTTTGAAAACAAAAAAAAACAGAGACGATGGCGCCTCTGCTTTAAACTATACAACCTTAAATCAAAAATCTTTCATTTCCCCATAAATTCTCTGAGCGGAGTCTGCTCACTTACGACCCTCAGTTTCTCCAGTGCTTTGTCCTTTATCTGCCTCACGCGCTCACGGGTAAGTCCATACCTAGACGCCAGTTCTTCCATACACACCGGATCCCCTCCTCCAATACCGTACAGCAGACAAATTACTTCTCTCTGCCGCGGAGTCAATACAGAAAGTGCCCTTTCTATTTCGTAGTTCAGGCTATCAGAAAATTCCATTTTCTTATTAGCGCTGTCGGCATTTTTGTTTTCCATTATATCGATCAATGTGTTGTCGTCGTCTTCGCCCAGCGGGCTATCCATACTTACATGGCGCGATGTAACGTTTTGCATCGCTGTAATTTCTTCAGGTTCCACACCCAGAAACTGCGCCAGTTCATCCACAGTAGGCGGGCGCTCCAGTTCCTGTTCCAACTGTGCATGGGCTCTGGTTAGCTTCGCAGTGAGCCCCACTTTATTGAGGGGGAGCCTCACTATTCTGGCATTTTCGGCAAGCGCCTGCATGATGCTCTGGCGAATCCACCACACTGCATAAGAAATGAACTTAAAACCACGGGTTTCGTCAAATCGCTGGGCTGCTTTAATAAGCCCGAGATTACCTTCATTGATAAGATCGGGTAATGTCAGTCCCTGATTTTGATATTGCTTGGCAACTGAAACCACAAACCTCAGATTAGCCTTGGTAAGTTTATCCAGAGCCTTCTGGTCTCCGAGTTTTATTAGTTCTGCCAACTGCACTTCCTCCTCTGCTGAAATCATATCTACTTTACCAATTTCCTGCAGGTATTTTTCAAGACTCTCACTTTCACGATTAGTGATAGATTTTGAGATTTTCAATTGCCTCATGCTCATAATCAGCGTAAGTTTTCTTTGGGTTTCAGTAAGTTTTCAGGGTTATGGCACAACCAAATAAAGTGCCTCTTCCGCTATGTATAACGTCAAACAACTTCCATAAAGTATATTTCCCTGAAAATATTATTGGAA
>JACFNA010000303.1 GCA_019455085.1 Chitinophagaceae bacterium | reverse complement strand
CTTTACTGGCAGGGTCGTTGTTTACAGAGAAGGTGTACACGGCTTCTCCGGCCTCCAACTGGGTGCTGCTTCCGGTGTAGGCATCGTCAAGGTATAAGCTTTTACCGGAGAGACCTACAAGGTCGATATTAAACAAGTAGGTTTCCTTTGTGTAGCCGTTGCTGTATAGTTGAAACACTTCTGCTGCCACCGGCATGGCTCGTTTTTCAATGCTTAACAATTTTCCGCTGTTTCCAATTGCTATATTCTCTCTGAAGCCTGAGGGTTTTATGGCATCTTCAAGAGTGAAAGCATTGCTGTAGCTGTCATCAAAGCGCATCGTGGGCACGTTTGCCGAGATAATAATTTTCCGGCGTGAACAACTGTATGTTTATTTTGTGATTGGCCATTATTTCATTTCCTGTTATGCTTGTAGCCGTATGATTTCCCGGAGCCTTGACATCTTCTGTAAATGTAAGCATGGTAGTTCCTGCGTTGGCGGCAGCAAACTGTGCAGCTTGTCCCGGCTGTAGGAATTGGTTGGCAGGCGAACCGGCGCCGTTTGTACCTGAAGGTAACATTACGGTTACGTAATTACCGTTATCTCCCATCCCGGCATCGTAGATATAATACATGTTTGGATTGACATTGGTGGCCGTTGCAAAGAGTGCATTGACATCTACGGCGCTTTGGTAGGGGTTACCGAACATGGCAAACATTCCCGCTGTGGTAGTGTTATAAGTTTGCACCTGTTCTCCTTTATACAAGTTACCTTTTGCTCTAAGGGTGGTGGCGCTATGAGCAGTATTGCTATTCAAGTCAATGCCACGATCTCCTCGAATGAACATCAAATAGGCATCTCCGGCGTTTAAGGTGTTTATGTTGGTATTGGAAATGTGAACAAATTGTTGGTTTGCAATATCTACTGTCCACATGGATCCATTGCCGGTTTGTGTAGCGTCAAAACCATTGGTCTGATCTATGGTAGTTCCGGTGATGTGGGTTCCGTATCCGGGAGAGGGGTTGTCTGTATTACTTATGGCTGCTTCCTGATAATTGGTGTGTATGGAAGATGCGGTAGTAACTGCCGAGGCTATCATTCGGTAGGACCGAACATCTTGCATATAATTTTCAACAGTTGCTACTCCGCTGATGGTATCTGTTGGTGCTACGTGTCCCAATTCTCCTGTTCCGGTTGCATTACTTTTGAAAATCAACTCGCCGTTTATGGTAAGGTCGCCGTAGAGATTTAAGATTCCTTCCATATTTAAAGTGGCACCGGCATTGATGGTGATATTTTTCCCGGTTGTTACTCCTTCAAGTGTTACTTCTCCGTTAATAACAATAATGTTGTCATCTTGGGTTGCTACGCCGCTTGGGTTTTCGGGAGTCCAGGTTTCGTTTTCGTATATGTAATCTTCGGTAAGGGTTCTAAATGTAACAGGTCCTGTCCAATCGCTTTGAATAGTGCCACAATCGGTGCGGATGTAGAAATCGTATTCGGTATTGGCTTGTAAATAGGTTAGCTCGTAGAACGTTTCAGTGATTCCCGGGATTATCGTTCCGGTACCTTGGGTAAATCCATTCTCGCCCCACTCGATTTTGAAAGTGGTTTCATTGCTCGTCCAAAAGATTTTTGCGCTGGTTGCTGTAATGTCTTCCACATCCAAATCTACAGGAGCATCACATCCGGCACAATGGGCAAGAACTGTAGCTTCATCTAAACAACTGCCGGCATTATCTCTTATTTCTCTCGGATTATTCGGATTTACCAAATACTGACAGAAATTAAGAAGATCACAGACATACAATTGCGGATTTTCTACAATGATTAAATCCTGAATGGTATCGGGATCTATATTTTCCAAAGCAGAAATATCGAAGAGGTAATCATTGGACGCTATCACTAAAAATCCTCCTATAGCGCTTAAGTTTTCAAGTCCGGCGAAACTTCCTGCCTGAATGTTCATTAAAGATACATACCCCCCGATCGTGGTAAGCGAACTCAATCCGGTGAAGTCCTCCATTTGTCCTCCGCTGATTATGAAATTACCACCAACGGAAGAAAGCGCAGATAAACCATTTAAGTTTTTCAACTGAGTATAAGTAGCATCAAATTTCCCCTGGATATGTTGTAACGAAGAAAAAGCTGTAAAGAATTCCAGTCCGGATTCTGCAAAAAACCATAAATCTCCATCGATAGTTGTGAGGCTGTCAAAGCCGCTTAAGCTGTTTAATGACAGATTTGAAAGAGAGACTTTCCCTACACTTTGAAGATTATTAAATCCGTTTATTGCATTCAGAGCCCAGTCATAACCAATATAAAGTTCGCCCCCTATGGTTGTTAAATTATTAAATCCATCAATAGAAGAAAGTGCTGCATTATAATAAATACTGAAATCTCCTCCAATTGCAGTAAAATC
>JACFNA010000302.1:1994-2410 GCA_019455085.1 Chitinophagaceae bacterium | reverse complement strand
AATTCTGCACGAAACCTTCAATCTTGCCATGCTGTGGGATTTGCCTGTGGTGTTTATCTGTGAAAACAACAATTATGCGATGGGCACATCTGTGAAGCGTACCTCCAATGTGATGGACATTTACAAGTTGGGCTGTGCATACGAAATGCCATCTGAACAGGTAGATGGTATGACCCCTGAATCGGTTCATAAAGCTGTCGAGAAAGCAGTGCAGCGTGCAAGAGAAAATGGAGGCCCTACCTTACTTGAAATCAAAACCTATCGTTATAAAGGGCACAGTATGAGTGACCCTGCCAAATACAGGTCAAAAGAGGAAATGGAGGAATACAAACTCAAAGATCCTATTGAGACTACACTGGCCAAACTGAAAAACGATTTAAACATTCCGGAAACTGAGATTGAAGCTATACACGAAA
>JACFNA010000302.1:0-1984 GCA_019455085.1 Chitinophagaceae bacterium | reverse complement strand
AGTACGGCAGGAAGTGGAAGAGTCTGTAACCTTTGCAGAAGAAAGCCCATGGCCTGATGATGAGGAACTCTATAAAGATATTTATGTCGAAGACGACTATCCTTTTATAACCGATTAATAAACAACATACAGAAAAAAACATCAATGGCACATAAGACTGCGCCCGATAGCGAGGTGGACTTTGTAGAAAAAGCCCGTGGATTCTGGGAAAAGAACAATAAGCTGGTAACCTATTTAGGTACTGCTGTAGTACTGCTTTTTGCAGGCTGGATTATTTATAAGGAGTTTGTACAGAAACCAAAGATTCAGAAAGCAAATGATCTGGTGTTTGTAGTACAAAAGTATTTTGGTGAGTTTGCAAATGGAGCCGACAGCACAAAGGCTGATTTGGCAGCGAAGGTATTGAATGGTGATGGAGCCAGTGCGGGTGCACTTAAAATAATTAATAATTACGGAGGTACGCCAGCAGCTAATCTCTGCAGATATTATGCAGGCGCCTGCTACCTGAGCCTGGGCCAGTATGACAAGGCATTAAGCCAGTTGAAGCATTTCGATGCGAATGGAGCTACCCAGATCGAAAGCCGTGCGTATGGCATGATGGGTGATGCTTCAGCCGAATTGAATAAGACCTCTGAAGCATTGAAGTATTATAAGAAAGCGGCCGATGTCAATTCAAAAGATGAATATACCTCCTCTGAGTTTTTGTATCGTGCAGCAGCGTATGCGCTTTCAACCGGAAACAATAAAGAGTCATTGAGTTTGTTCAAGAAACTCAGGGCTGATTATCCTAATACAGAGAAGGGAACTGATGCGGTGAGGTATCTGGCAAGGCTGGGCGATCTTGCTGATTAATAAAACCATCTGATGTCAACAGAAAGTCAAAACTTATATCAAATCAACACAGGCATTCTCCCCCGGGATGCCTGTATTTTTATTGTGCATACCCAATGGAACCCGGGAATCGTAAACCAGTTAGTGGAGGGATGCGTGGATACACTTCGGGAATATGGTATGAATAACTTTAAGATTCTTTCAGTCCCCGGAGCTTTTGAAATCCCCTTTGGGGTACGTTCTGTTTGGGAGACTCATCGCAATAAGTTCGAAAAACCACACTGCTTCATAGCGCTCGGCTGTGTGCTGCGCGGGGATACACCTCATTTTGATTACGTGTGCAAAGCGGTAACAGATGGGATACTGCATCTCAATCTTACCCTGCCTGTGCCTACTGTGTATGGAATCCTGACTGTGGATAATGAGCAGCAGGCCATTGACAGGCTTGGTGGCAGCAAAGGGCATAAGGGAAAAGAAGCGGCGCTTACCGCACTTAAGATGATGGAGCTGAAGTATTATTAGTCTTAATACAGAAGGTCTGTCCTGCCCTCGAAGCCTGCCTGTTTCCATTAGTGATTGGTTAACTGTAGGAGCCCTAGGGGCTAAAGAAGATTTTTCACTTACCTACACCTCAGATTATTAATTAGCCGTTAGCCGATTGGCTCATGATGCATCGGGAATTTTGTTTTACATTTAAGCAAACTAAATTCTTAAAGAGAGATGCCTAATAGTAACCCACCGCCGATGTCAGGCGGAATGCAATATCAGCTTAAAATCTATTTTGAAGGAGCACAGAAGAAGAAACCGCTGCTACCTGTTGCCTTTGAAGATCTGGAAGCAAAGGCTATGAAGGAAATGGCACCGGAAGCATTTGCCTACATTGCCGGTGGTGCAGGTGGCGAAACGACTATGCACAATAATAAGGAGGCATTTAACAGGTGGCGTATCCTTCCAAGAATGATGGGAGATGTGTCTGCACGCACCACTGAAGTAACACTCTTCGGAAAGAAGCTTCCTTACCCTGTGTTGCTGGGGCCTATCGGAGTGCTATCCATAGCGCACGCGGATGCAGAGGTAGGAGTGGCTCAGGCAGCAACCGCTTTGCACCTTCCTCAGGTAGTGAGTACAGTTTCTTCCAGGACAATGGAAGAAA
>JACFNA010000029.1 GCA_019455085.1 Chitinophagaceae bacterium | reverse complement strand
AGATTGAGTTCTGCACCACCCATGAAACAGTTGACAATCCCGCCCCTGAAATCCTTCGAAAAAATATTCTTTTTGCAACCCCCAAAAATTGAATTGACATTTACATATTCCTGGTCTTTATCGGTTTCGCCTTCTGCTGCACTATCTATCTCATCTTCCGGAATCGTGCGATCATCCTTCCTGCCCCATCCACAACTGTCGTCCTTGGCTATATGTGGTCGAATCAGGAATACCAGCCCGATGAGGATCAGGATCAATGGCGCAATAAACTGACGAAGATTCAGCCCGTCAGTAGCTCGATCGGCCAGAAAGATAAAGCCAATGAGCAGAATAATCCATGACCCCGGATTCTGAAATTTGTCTTTAATACCAATCGAAATACCCACAAGTATCAGAATCATCGGCCAGGTAAAGAGCCAGTCAGGAAGAGGAGCCCCCATCTTCTTAGCCAGCAATAATAGGCCTGCCAGAAACAAGATAAGTCCTATCCACAATCTGGAGCCCATTCCTCCGGGGGGTTGTTGTCTATTAATGTTTTCCATTTTATTATTGTTTAAGTTTATGGGTCAAAAATACATAGCGCCTACCCCCACCGCAATGCCTTTTAGGTATGAATACAAGGTTTATCGGTGAACCCGCTTGTTTTTCCGGTAAACAAACTTTTAGGATTCTTACACAAGTCGTTTCCCCTTAAGTTTATATTTTTGCGGACATGGGCAGGGTCTTCAAAAAAATTATCTTATTCGCTCTGATTATCTTATTTTTTGGGAATATATCAGCCTTCGCACAACAGCAGGGCGACACTACATTTTTCAAACAAAATATCCGGGGACAGCAAAATGGTGACAGTATTGCCAGAATTGTCGACACCATATATCTCAAAGCTCCGGACACCGCATTGCGAATAAAAAACCTCAGTCCTTACTTCACATTACATGTGGACAGCACCCTTTCTTATAAATTTGAAATCAATAAAGACCCTTCAAACTACTACTGGTATCTTAAAAACTCGCCAGTCGGGCTTAAAATCAATAAAGACAACGGCAACCTGCAGTTCAAGGCAGAGAAATCATTTTTCTTATCGGGTAAACTAAAGTATGACAAGGAGTATAAGGTAACGCTCGGAGTGCAGAACCTGAACGATGTAGAGGACAAAGTAGATACCTCCTTCACCCTGGTCTTTTACAATACTGAAATCATTCCCTCAAAGGTAAAGCCTACCATCGACGGCGATCTTACTATCGACGAAGGTGATACACTAAATTTCAGGGTTCAATGCGAAACCGGTAGTTTCCCTATTGAATCACTTACATACTATACCAACTATCCCATAAACACATCCTCCACTGTGGCACAGTGTGGCGATAATTTTAAATGGGTCATTCCGTTTGATTTTATCAAGGAGGATGAAAATATTAAATCCAAAAAGTTGGTTATAAAATTTGTAGGAGTGGACAAGTTTTACAACCGTGATACAGCCACAGTAATCATCAATGTAAAGGAAAGCATCAACTACCCTCAGCGCCTTTTGGAATACAACAAGGTGGCAGAATCTATCGACAAATATATCCTACAACTGAAATCTACATTCAGAGAGCTGGATCAAAAGATAAAACACACGCGGAATACAAGAACCACTTTCGATCTGACTTCAGCATCTACAGCACTGGGAGGTACGGTATTCTCATCTATCCCCGGAGATCAGGGTAAGACAACCGGAAAAATTCTTCCCAGTGTGGGAGTAGCTTTGGTTCCGGTAAAAGAGGCTGTGGCTCCTAACAAAAACTATGAACAGAATTCGGCTTCACTGGTGCGAAGCAGCATTAAAAGGCTTCAATATCTTCTGAACGACCAAATGCTCATCGGCGACAGGGACTTTGAAATAATCAATAAGACAACCAGACTCAAGAATGAGCTAAAGCAGGTACAGCTTCAGTTGATAGATGTCCCTCTCTTTGAGGATTCTAAAGATGCCAAAGAGTTAGAAGAATATTTCAATAATCCCAAGGTTAATAAGAAATATCGCCTGAAAAAAAGGAACTAATCAAATTAAAAGATGCTCCTGTCCTCTAAAATAAAGATCAGGACAAAGCGTTTTATTATGCAGCTTGTTAAGCTTTTTGTAAAGAACACATTGCTTGCAAACCTGAACCAATATTTGGAATCTATTTTGCATAATAAACGAATAAAAACCTCAAACATGAACTTAAAGAAATTTTTCCCTCTGACCTTTCTGGCAGTAATCGCTTTCGCTTGTGGCCAGAACCAATCCGAAAGAAATGTAGAGTTGCTCCAGGATAACGCAACCCATTCAAATAATAACATGATCAGCGACTCTGCTCAGAGTGAAAATGCTACAGTAACGACTCCCGAAGCCCCTGAAACCCCGGCTCCTGCTCCTTCTGCTTCTAATTCAAACAAGACAGTAAAGAAGGCCACAACCGTTTCGTCTGGTAAACAATCAGAAACTCAAACCAGGGAAGAGGAAGCTAAAACAGAATCTTCTAATTCGAATACTACAGTGACTGACACTAAGACAGAGACCACCACTACAGCAGGAACAGGTACTACCGAATCAGTGAAGAAAGAAAAGAAAGGAATATCCAAGGCTGCTGAAGGTGCGATCATCGGCGCTGCGGCTGGTGCAGTAGGTGGCGCTACCGTGAGTAAGAAAAAAGGTACCGGTGCTGCAATAGGCGCAGTGGTGGGAGCTGCCGGCGGATACATTATCGGCAAGAGCAAAGACAACAAGGATAAAAAGAAAGATACTACCAAGAACCATTAATACGGAAAGCATTACAATCCGTACCCTATCCAATAAAAAAACCTGCATCTGCAGGTTTTTTTATTGGTAATACTTTACCGTAACCATTAAAATATCGGTCAAAGCCTGCATGCCCAACAACCAAAATGTAATATCCGTCAAAATGAATTGCTTACTTTACATCTGCACCTTAATCCCGTAAGCCAGGTCACCTGCATCGCCCAGGCCGGGCACAATATATCCCTTCGCGGTAAGTTCATCATCAATATCTCCACACCAGATGGTAGCAGTAGGGGCCGCTCTTAATACATACTCAATCCCAACAGTACAAGCCAGTGCACATACAATATGAATTTCAGATGGTTGTCCCTCTTCCCGGATAAACTGTATCGTCTTCACCAAAGAAGATCCTGTGGCCAGCATCGGGTCCGAGATAATCACTACCCTATCTTCCATTGCAGGACAACTGATATAGTCAAGACTTATCTCAAAACTACCATCCCGGTTGTGCTTACGATAGGCGCTGATAAACGCATTGTCTGCCTTGTCGAAAAAACGCAATAATCCATGATGCATGGCCAGCCCTGCCCTTAATATGGTAGCCAGTACCGGCTGCCGCGACATCACCTTGCACGTAGAAATACCCAACGGGGTAGTTACTTCCTTTTCTTCCCATGGCAGCTTCTTACTTATTTCATAAGCAGCTACAGCAGCAATATTCTCCAGATTAGCTCTGAATCGCATCCTGTCTTTCTGAATTTCCACATCGCGCAGTTCGCTGACCCAATTGCTGATTAAAGAGTGTTCGGTACTAAGGTTAATGACCATCGAAAAGGAATTAATTGATTTTGAAAAAGCCTTTTAAGTGTATTGCTCTAAATTTGGACAAAACTATAAAATCCTGACTAATATGACGTATTCTGCTATTGGCCTCATGAGTGGCAGTTCACTTGACGGGTTGGATATCATCCTTGCAGAATTTACCGAAAGCCAGGAACAGTGGACATACAAGACTAAAGCCACAGACTGTATTCGTTTTCCGGCAAAGCTAAAATCAAGGTTAGCCGGCCCAGTCCACCTACCTGCGAAAGACTATATGCTATTACACACCGACTTTGCCAGGTGGTGCGGAGAAAAGACAAACGAGTTTCTTAAAAAGAATAAAATCAGGAAAAAGCCTCATATAATAGGATCACACGGACACACTACCTTTCACATCCCCGAACGAGGCATGACGCACCAACTGGGAGACGGTGCCACCATTGCGGCCATTACCGGAGTCCCGGTGGTATCGGATCTTCGTAATACGGATGTGGCCCTGGGTGGACAGGGGGCTCCCATAGTACCAATCGGTGAAAAGCTCCTTTTCCCTTCCTATCAATACTTTCTGAATATAGGAGGCATTTCCAATGTATCTATCCATCAGAAGCGAAAGGTAATCGCCTTCGATGTATGTCCTGCCAACCGTGTGCTGAACCTGCTTGCAGGGAAAACCGGTAAATCTTTTGACAAAGATGGACAAATGGCCGCTAAGGGGAAAGTAAATCAAACACTTCTGGAAAGGCTCAACCAACTAAAATATTACAGTAAGGCTTACCCGAAAAGCCTGCCTAACAGTTTTGGTACAGATACGCTTTTCCCATTGCTCACCCAATCGGGCCTTTCCATCCCTGATGCCCTTGCTACCTGTACGGAGCATATTGCACAGCAAATATTCAAATCCCTGCTACCCTTCTCGGGCAAACCGGGAAAAATCCTGATCACGGGTGGCGGTGCACACAATAATCAACTCATTGCACGAATAAAATACTATCTGGACACTATCCAGATACAGGTGGCATTACCTTCAAATGAGGTTATTGATAACAAGGAAGCCCTGATAATGGCTTTCATTGCAGTGCTTCGGCTAAGGGGCGAAGCAAATGTGCTTTCAAGTGTCACAGGAAGCAGCCACGACAACTCAGGTGGGGCATTATGGCAACCCTGAGCGTGGTGTAAATATTATCATTCTATTTCAATCCTGTTATTATTTTTCCGCTGAGCTACCTGCCTTCTTCGCTGTAGCTCTTCCATGGATATCTCCCTTCCGTCTTTATCCCGCACAAGTACTTTTGCTACAGTTCCGTTCCCGGCCATCGAATTAATAGTTGCAGCTATAGATTTGTTGCGGCTGTTGTCAATCATCTTTTTCATCTCCTTTTTTGTAACTACTTCGGCTTTAGGGATTACATCGATACCTTTTGCCTGATTGTTTACTTCCGTCAACTCATAGATGCACTCATCCTTTGCATCCTGCATTTTTACAATTAGCCCGGGCAGCCCCATAAATTTGTATGGCCCGTTTGATATGGGAATATCCATAGTAAACCAGGCTGTCCAGGATCTGCCACCGTATTGCACTGTGGCCAGTTGGCAGTTATATCCGGAATAGGTAGTAGTGCTGTCCAATATATTCCAATCAGAAGGCATCTCTTCTTTATATTCATAAAGTGTTCCGGCAATCTTATCCTGAAAACGGATCCGGCCATCCGGAAACTTATAAATTACGCTTTCTGAAGCTGCTCCACCCGGCTTCCTGATATTGATAGAAGTGATATTGTCCACCCCTCCTGCCCGCTCTATGCTTTTTGTCAGACTATCCAGATACTTGTCATTAACAATCTTGTTAAGACTTGTAAATGAGGAGTGATCCCGAAATACATCCAGCACAAAAGGCTCTTCGGCCTTTGAGTGTACATCGCCGGTATCTTTTTGAAATGTAAACTGGTAGATAAAACGCAGGTTACCTTCCTGTTGAGCCCATCCGTTATGGAAGGAAATCCCAAATAAGCACAAGAGAATAAAAAATACTCTTTTCATAAAATGAACAACGGTTGAGATTAGGGAAGTTAGGATTTTATTAACCTTCTGAATACAAATGCCCCCTAATTTTACGTTAACAAACCTGATCTGCACATCTCAGGGTAACCTTTTGTATGGTGCTTTATAATCTTCATAATTGATTTGGAATTATTTTCAATTCTTTAATACCCTCGTAAAATGAAAACGTTTATTTCCTTTTTTATTCCCTGTTTACTGCTTGCATCCTGCGCGTCAGATTCTGTATCCAAACAGGAGAGGGAGAAAGCCAGCTATGAACAAACGAAAAAAACATTACAGGAAAAAGAAAAAGATAATCCTTTGTTATTCATTTCCATCACGGGTGCGATGAAGAAAAACCTGATAGGGCAGGCGGTAATCAGAGGCAAGTTGTCCAGTACCGCAACCGTAGCTGTATATAAGGATATTAATATCAAACTGGATTTCTTCAGCAAGACCAAAGCATTACTTGAATCAGACAAGGAAATTATCTATGTAGCGCTGAAGCCGGGCACTACCGAGAGTTTTAAAACTAAATACTTTGCACCGAAAGGTACTGATAGTGTATCCCTGTCCGTTATAAGCGCTACCACCGTTGATTAACCCCAAGGCTTTTCAGGCCGGCGCTACAAAAAAGAGGAACCGCTGTGGATTCCTCTTGATTTGATTATAATTTACATCTACCGATTACTCTTCTTCATCAAAGCTCATCGCTTCTTTAGCAGTCAACAGCAACTCGTATTCTTCTTTGCTTCCGACAATCATGTTTTCAAACTCACGCATTCCTGTACCTGCCGGGATCGGATGACCTGTGATTACATTCTCTTTCAGTCCAAGCATTCCATCACTCTTACCCTGGATTGCTGCAGAAGAGAGCACCTTGGTTGTTTCCTGGAAGGATGCAGCTGAAATCCAGCTTTGAGTTCCCAGTGATGCTTTGGTAATACCCAGCAACAACGGTGAAGATGTAGCCGGCTGTGCATCGCGGTATTCAACCAGCTTTTTGTCTGCACGGCGCAGGAGGCTGTTTTCTTCTCTCAGGTCGCGAAGCGTAACGATTTTGCCAGGCCGCATCTTAGTGCTATCGCCGGCATCTGTTACCACTTTCTTATCATAGATCCAGTCGTTTTCTTTGTAGAAGTCGTAGCGATCTTCGGTATCACCTTCGAGGAACTTAGTATCACCGGCATCCTCAATAGTTACCTTTCTCATCATCTGCCTTACGATCACTTCGATGTGTTTGTCATTAATCTTTACACCCTGAAGACGATACACTTCCTGGATTTCATTCACTACATATTCCTGAACTGCATGCGGCCCCTTGATGCTCAGAATATCTGCCGGTGAAATTTGCCCGTCACACAAAGAAGTACCTGCTTTTACAAAGTCACCTTCCTGTGCAAGAATCTGGCGAGTCAGTGGAACAAGATATTTCTTTACTACACCGTCCTTGGCTTCAATAATGATTTCACGGTTACCTCTCTTCACTGTACCAAAAGAAACTACCCCGTCAATTGCAGATACTACCGCCGGGTTTGCCGGATTTCTGGCCTCAAACAATTCTGTTACACGCGGCAGACCACCCGTAATATCCTTCAGCTTTCCGAGCACACGTGGTATCTTGGCCAATACCTGGCCTGCACTAATCACATCATCAGTATGGAGTACTACGTGTGAACCGGCCGGCAGGTTGTAGAGTTTAGAATCTTTCTTTCCTTTTACAATCAGCCCGGGGATACGACCTTTATCCTTGGTTTCAATTACAACTTTCTCACTGTGGCCTGTTTGTTCATCCACCTCTTCGCGATATGTGATACCATCTATAAGGTTTTCATAGTCGAGTGTACCATCAATTTCCGAAATGATTACGTTGTTAAACGGATCCCATGTGCAGATTACATCACCTTTCGATACCTTCTGTCCATCTTTCACGCCTAACGTAGAACCGTAAGGCACGTTATTGGTAATCATCAGCCTTTCAGACTTTTCATCCACAATTCTTACTTCACCTGTACGGCCTATAACTACCTTCACTTTTTCGCCTGCGTTGTTTACAGTATCTACCGTACGCAAACCGTCAAAGTGAATTATACCATCATACTTTGCTGCCAGTGATGACTCTACAGAAGCAGATCCGGCCACACCACCTACGTGGAACGTACGAAGTGTCAACTGTGTGCCAGGCTCACCGATTGACTGTGCTGCAATAATACCCACGGCATCTCCCTTTTGTGCCATATAACCTGTAGCCAGATTCTTTCCATAGCACTTCACACATACACCACGATGGCTTTCGCATGTCAGCACTGAGCGAATTTCCACTGTCTCAATACCCGCATCATCAATCGCTTTGGCGATATCTTCTGTTATCAATTCGCCGGCGGCTATAATCAGTTCTTCGTTTTCCGGGTTATATACATCATGCAGAGATGTACGGCCCAGTATTCTGTCGTATAGAGGCTCTATCACATCTTCGTTATCCTTCAACGCAGAAGTTGCAATTCCTCTCAGCGTACCACAATCTTCTTCGTTGATTACCACATCCTGTGCCACGTCAACAAGCCTTCTGGTAAGGTAACCTGCGTCGGCAGTCTTCAAAGCCGTATCTGCCAGACCCTTACGCGCACCGTGAGTAGAAATGAAGTACTCCAATACGTTCAGCCCGTCTTTAAAGTTTGACAGGATTGGGTTTTCAATAATTTCACTTCCTGTACTTCCTGATTTACGCGGCTTAGCCATTAATCCTCTGATTCCGGCCAACTGCTTAATCTGCTGTTTGGAACCCCTGGCTCCGGAATCCAGCATCATATATACAGAGTTGAATCCCTGTTTATCGGCAGCTAATTCCTGAATCAATGTTTCGGTAAGACGTGTATCCACACGGCTCCAGATATCAATAATCCCGTTGTAACGCTCATTATTGGTAATCAGACCTGCATTATAGTTCTCCCATACCTCGTCAACTTCCATATTCGCATTCTCCAGAAGTTCTGTCTTTTCCTCCGGAATGATAAGGTCATTGATACTAAATGACAGACCACCCTGATAAGCCATCCTGAATCCTAATTGCTTAATATCATCCAGGAACTTGGCTGTTGCAGGTACGTTTGTCCACTTAATAATATCACCGATGATCTCACGAAGTGTCTTTTTAGTCAACAATGCATTTACATATCCTGCTTCTTTTGGAACAAACTGGTTAAAGATGACGCGGCCCACAGTAGTCTCAATCAACTTCTTCTCCAATGCACCTTTGGCGGTCCTCACCATCACCTTCACCTTAATTCTGGCATGCAATTCTACCTGCTTTTCATTGTAGGCAATGATTACCTCCTCCGGTGAATAAAATGCCATGCCTTCGCCCTTCACCTTGAGTGTATCGGTCGACTTCTTGGCTTTAGTGATATAATACAACCCCAATACCATGTCCTGCGAAGGCAGTGTAATTGGCGTTCCGTTTTGCGGATTAAGGATGTTGTGTGACGACAACATCAGCATCTGCGCCTCCAGAATGGCAGCATTGCTCAAAGGCACGTGCACAGCCATCTGGTCACCATCAAAGTCAGCGTTAAATGCCGTTGTAACCAATGGATGCAACTGAATAGCCTTACCTTCGATCAGCTTAGGCTGGAAAGCCTGAATTGAAAGCCTGTGCAGCGTGGGTGCACGGTTAAGCATCACCGGATGTCCTTTCAGAATATTTTCAAGAATATCCCAGATGATTGCTTCCTTCTTATCCACCAGCTTTCTGGCGCTCTTCACCGTCTTTACAATTCCTCTTTCGATGAGCTTGCGGATGATAAATGGCTTGAACAATTCAGCAGCCATATCTTTCGGCAATCCACATTCGTGCATCTTGAGTTCAGGCCCTACCACAATAACCGAACGGCCAGAATAGTCCACACGCTTTCCTAACAGGTTCTGACGGAAACGCCCCTGCTTACCCTTCAACACATCACTGAGTGATTTCAGCGCACGGCCACCCTCTGCCTTTACTGCATTGGACTTACGTGAATTATCAAACAGTGAATCGATTGCCTCCTGCAGCATACGCTTCTCATTTCTGAGAATCACTTCAGGTGCTTTAATTTCCAGCAGGCGCTTCAAACGATTGTTGCGGATAATCACCCTGCGATACAAATCGTTCAGGTCTGAGGATGCAAACCGGCCACCATCCAAAGGAACTAACGGACGCAGTTCCGGTGGGATAACCGGAATATACTGCATCACCATCCATTCAGGACGGTTGGCAATACGCGTATTGGCATCTTTAAACCCTTCTACCACACTCAGTCTCTTCAATGCATCTGCTTTTCTTTGCTGAGAGGTTTCATTCGCAGCAGCATTACGCAGGTCTTCTGATAAGGTATCCAGATCGATTCTTGCAAGCAGATCATGTACTGCTTCTGCTCCCATCTTGGCGATAAACTTATTCGGATCCTCGTCAGGCAGGAACTGATTGTCTTTTGGCAGCGCATCCAGAATGTCAAGATATTCTTCTTCTGTCAGCAGATCACCATAATTCTGGCCTTTATCAGCTCTGATACCTGCCTGAATCACTACAAATCTTTCGTAGTAGATAATTGTTTCAAGCTTCTTTGAGCTCATTCCCAACAGATATCCAATCTTATTGGGAAGTGATTTAAAGTACCAGATGTGTACTACGGGCACCACCAGCTTAATGTGTCCCATCCTCTCACGACGCACTTTCTTTTCTGTTACTTCTACACCACATCTGTCGCAGACGATTCCCTTATAGCGAATTCTTTTATACTTACCGCAGGCACATTCGTAATCCTTTACAGGACCGAATATTCTTTCACAAAACAAACCATCGCGTTCGGGTTTGTATGTACGGTAGTTAATAGTTTCGGGTTTCAATACTTCACCGTAACTCCTTTCCAGAATGGAGTCAGGAGAAGCCAGCCCGATGGTTATTTGAGAAAATGTTGCCTTGGGGCGATTTTCTTTTCTATTCATAGTTTTTTGTAATTCAATTGTCTGTTGAAACTAATTTCCAAAACCCTGATTAATCAAACTGAAGGTCTAGTCCTAATCCTCTCAGTTCGTGTACTAACACGTTAAAGGACTCAGGTACACCCGGACGTGGCACGTTGTCACCCTTCACAATGGCTTCATAAGTCTTAGCCCTGCCGATGATGTCGTCTGATTTCAGCGTTAACAATTCCTGCAGGATGTTTGATGCGCCGTAAGCTTCAAGTGCCCATACCTCCATTTCACCAAAACGCTGACCACCAAACTGTGCTTTACCACCCAAAGGCTGTTGCGTAATCAGACTGTATGGCCCGATAGATCTTGCATGCATCTTATCGTCAACCATGTGGTGTAATTTGATCATGTAAATGACCCCAACAGTTGCCTTCTGGTCAAAGCGCTCACCGGTTTCTCCATCATACAGATAGGTATGGCCAAATTTAGGCAGTCCGGCCTCTTCAATTTCCTGAGCAATTTCATACGGCTCTGCACCATCAAAGATTGGCGTAGCATACTTCTTACCCAACTTTTGACCAGCCCATCCCAATACTGTTTCATAAATCTGACCAATATTCATACGGCTTGGTACACCCAGAGGGTTCAGGACAATATCCACAGGAGTTCCGTCTTCGAGGAATGGCATATCTTCCTGGCGAACGATCTTAGCTACAATACCCTTGTTACCGTGGCGTCCGGCCATCTTATCACCCACTTTCAGTTTCCTTCTAACAGCCAGATACACTTTAGCAAGTTTCAGTACCCCAGCCGGTAATTCGTCACCAATTGAGATGTTGAACTTCTCTCTCTTATAGCGGCCCAGTTCTTCGTTGTACTTAATATTGAAGTTGTGCAACAGGATATTAATCTGTCCATTGGTTTTCTCATCATTGGTCCATCCCAGCGGATTCACGTTCTGATAATCAATTCCGGCCAGATTTTTAGCTGTAAACTTCGCCTGCTTACCAATCAGCACCTCTCCAAAATTATTGCTGATGCCTGAAGAGGTCTTGTCTTTCAACAAGGTCATGAGTTTGTCCAGAAGCAGTTCTTTCAATTCGGCTTCATTTTTCTCATGTGCCTTATCAATTTTTTCCAGAGCTGCTTTTTCCTTCACCTTGCTCGACTTGTCTTTCTTGGCTCTCTGGAATAGTTTCTTGTTGATTACCACACCTTCAGTGCCACTTGGCGCCTTCAATGAGGCATCCTTGGCATCCCCTGCCTTATCACCAAAGATGGCGCGCAGCAATTTCTCTTCAGGGGTAGGATCGCTCTCTCCCTTAGGAGTAATCTTACCTATCAGGATATCTCCTTCTTTGACATGGGCACCTATTCTGATGACACCGTTCTGGTCGAGATCTTTCGTGGCTTCTTCACTCACGTTAGGAATATCCGGAGTCAGTTCTTCTTCTCCCAATTTGGTATCCCTCACTTCCAGCTCAAACTCTTCAATATGAACCGAACTGAACAGGTCTTCTTTTACTACCTTTTCACTGATTACGATAGCATCTTCAAAGTTGTATCCTTTCCAAGGCATGAACGCCACTTTCAGGTTTCTTCCCAGTGCCAGTTCTCCATCTTTTGTAGCGTACCCTTCTGTTAAGAAATCGCCATCCTTCACAGCTTGCCCTTTCTTCACAGCCGGACGCAGATTGATGCAAGTGCTCTGGTTGGTCTTGATAAACTTGGTAAGTTTATACACCACCAAATCAGATTCGAAGCTCACCAACTGCTGGTCGCGGCTTCTGTTATATCTTACATGAATCTCATTTGCATCTACGTATTCAACCACTCCTTCTCCGTCTGCATGAATCTGGATTCTCGCATCCCGTGCAGCCTTCTCTTCCAATCCTGTACCCACAATCGGAGCCTCAGGCAGAATCAGCGGAACAGCCTGGCGCTGCATGTTTGATCCCATCAGGGCACGGTTAGCGTCATCGTGTTCAAGGAAAGGAATGATGGATGCGCTCAATCCCACAATCTGGTTCGGAGCGATGTCCATATATTCCACTTCATCTTTCTCAAGAATTGGGAAATCACCTGACTCGCGGGACTTTACCTTGTCATTTATAAACCTGTTTTCGTCATCCAGCGGTGCATTTGCCTGAGCGATTTTTGCATCATCCTCTTCTTCTGCACTCAGGAAATATATCTTGTTCATATCCACTTTACCGTCTTTTACTTTACGGTAAGGAGTTTCAATGAAGCCCATTTCATTAATCTTCGCGTGTACACAAAGTGTGGAGATCAGTCCGATGTTCGGCCCTTCAGGGGTCTCAATCGTACACAGCCTTCCATAGTGCGAGTAGTGAACGTCTCTAACCTCGAACCCTGCCCTTTCCCTGCTCAGACCTCCGGGCCCCAGTGCTGAGATACGGCGTTTGTGTGTGATTTCACTCAAAGGATTCGTCTGGTCAAGGAACTGCGACAACTGAGAAGTTCCGAAGAAACTGTTTATCACAGAAGAAAGCGTACGGGCATTAATCAGATCCACCGGTGTGAACACTTCGTTATCACGCACATTCATCCTTTCACGGATTGTACGGGCCATACGAGCCAGCCCCACACCAAACTGTGCATATAACTGTTCGCCCACAGTCCGCACCCTTCTATTGCTCAGGTGATCGATATCATCAATCTCACTTTTCTGGTTTGTGAGCAATACCAGATACTTTATAATAGCAATAATATCTTCTTTGGTAAGCACTTTCTTGGTAAGCGGGAAATCCAGACCGAGTTTCCTGTTGATCTTGTACCTTCCTACTTCCCCAAGGTCGTAACGCTTATCGCTGAAGAATAATTTGTCAATAATACCACGGGCTGTTTCATCATCCGGCGCTTCGGCACCACGCAGCTGGCGATAAATGTGCTGCACAGCTTCTATCTCACTATTCGAGGTATCCTTATTCAGTGTATTATATATAATGGCATAGTCTCCACTCACCTCTTCTTTCTGCACAAATACACTCTTCACATCCAACTCCAGAATCATCGCTACATTTTCCTCATCCAGCACGGTGTCACGTTCGAGCATGATTTCATTTCTCTCAAGACTGATCACCTCACCGGTGTCGTCATCTACAAAATCTTCTACCCATGAGCGAAGCACTCTGGCAGCAAGGCGTTTCCCGATATGCTGAGTCAGGCTCTTCTTGTCGGCCTTTATCTCTTCAGCCATCCCGAAAAGTTCAAGGATATCCTTATCTGTTTCGTAACCGATAGACCTTAATAAGGTAGTAACCGGGAATTTCTTCTTACGGTCGATGTAGGCATACATCACATTATTAATGTCGGTGGCAAACTCCATCCAGGCCCCCTTAAACGGAATTACCCTGGCAGAATAAATCTTGGTTCCGTTGGGGTGGGTGCTCTGACCGAAGAATACACCAGGTGAACGGTGCAACTGGCTAACCACTACACGCTCGGCTCCGTTGATTACAAATGTACCACGGGGAGTCATGTACGGTATGTTACCGAGAAATACATCCTGCACGATGGTCTGGAAGTCCACGTGCTCCTCATCATTACAACTGAGTCTTAACTTGGCTTTCAGCGGCACTGCATAGGTAAGCCCTCTCTCGATACACTCATCAATAGTGTAACGCGGAGGATCTACGAAATAGTCCAGGAACTCCAAAAGAAAAATATTACGAGTATCGCTGATAGGGAAGTTCTCTTTGAACACCCTGAAAAGCCCTTCGTTGTTTCTCTTATCCGGAGTTGTTTCTAACTGAAAAAAGTCTCTGAATGATTGGATCTGGATCCCGAGAAGATCCGGTGTTTCTGCCAAATGTTCTATTTTTCCAAAACTGAATCTTTTGGCAGTAGCTACTTTTTTTGACGGCATATTTTAATTAAAATATTTAAAAATGAGGCAGCTTTAAAAGGGTAACCCATCCGAAAAGCACTTGTACCCAAAATTTTAAAGGATTGCAAAAGTACAACATTTTTTTAAATCCAAAATTTTGCTTATAGCAATCTTATGCTTTCTTTAATTTTCCCGGGAAAGCATGTCTTCAAAACCGTATTTTTTAAAGAAACCGGTGAAAAAATTATCCACATTTTGATGCTTTTTAATAAAAGGATGAAATAGTTTAAATAATTTTTTAATGCTTCGTTCGCTTCTGACGGGCAAGAAAAAGCCTCAGGCGATACTTCGGAATAGTGCCCCGAAGCATTATATCCATAATCTTGTAAAAAAAGCGTCATAAAAGAGATTAAATTCTCTTTTTTTTCTAATTGAACGAATTAGGTCTTAACTTTGCGGACTCAAAAATCAATTCAAAAGAAATTTGTTATGAAAAAAATCTTATTTGTGCCCGCAGCTGCATTGGCTTTGTTCCTTGCTTCATGCGGTGGTGGTAGCGAATCTACCGAAGCGACAGCTCCTGCAACAGAAGCTCCTGCTGCAACTACAGACGCTGCTACTCCGGGATCTGACATCCCTGGAATCGCCGATGTACCTGTAACTGATCATATCGAGCTTACCGGTAACGACCAGATGCAATTTGACAAAAACCTGTTCAAGGTAAAAGCTGGCCAGGAAGTGAAATTGACACTGAAGAATATCGGTACCCTGCCTGCTGCTGCAATGTCTCACAACGTAGTAATACTGCTTCCAGGAACTGACGTTCAAAAATTTGGTGAAGCTGCTGTAACTGCAAAAGATTCTGAGCACATCCCACAAGATATGCTCGCTGACGTAGCTGCACATACCAAAATGTTAGGGCCAGGCGAAAGCGATACTATCACTTTCAAATTAGACGAACCCGGTGTATATGACTTCATCTGCACATTCCCGGGCCACTTTGGCACAATGAGAGGAAAAATCGTAGCTGAATAATCTTACGAATAATACTTGTAAAGATGGCTGTCCTTCTGGATGGCCATTTTTATTTAAGGCCTGTTCTACCACACGCAACAGCCGGGCTTTATCCGGTAATGTCATCCGGAAACATCTCCCTCCCACCCGGGCAACTGAAGATAATTATCTACTTTTATCCACATTAAAACCTTGATCCTTGCTTTCGATTGTAATCCCGGTATATAACGAACAGGAAAACATTGCGCCTTTGCTGGAAGCGCTAAAATCATATACTCCGGCTGACACAGAATACCTTCTCGTCGACGACGGCAGTACTGATGATACCCTGAAAGCCATTTTGCTCTTCTCCGGCCGCGACAGCAACGTGAAGTGCATATCATTAAGCCGGAACTTTGGTCAACAGAACGCGCTGATGGCGGGCCTCCATTATGCAAAGGGAGATGTGATCATCATTATGGATAGCGACCTGCAACACCCACCGGCACTGATTCCCGAGATGCTCCGCAAAATAAATGAAGGATACGACATTGTGCAAACGAGACGCACAGGTACCCAAAGAATAGGAGTAATAAAAAGAATCTCCACTTACTTGTTTTATAAATTTATCAATTCAGTCTCGGATATACGTATTGAAACCAATGCGGCTGACTTTAAGGCATTCACGAGAAAGGTGCTGGACAACATCCTGAAATTTGAGGAGCGAGATCTTTTCCTCCGCGGTGTATTCAGTTGGGTAGGATTCAGCACTACCACAATAGACTTCGAAGCACCACCCAGAAAGTATGGCACCACAAAGTATTCATTGGGGAAGATGATGATTCTGGGCCTCAGAGGGGTAACCTCCTTTAGCCTTAAGCCTCTTAGAATAGCTTTTCTGGCAGGCATCATAATCTCACTGCTGGCATTCTGTATGGGCATCTATTATTTCTTTGTCTATTTCAGGGGGCATACAGTTCCCGGATGGATGTCTTTAATGACTGCAGTTCTATTTCTCGGGGGAGTGCAGTTGCTGGCTATCGGGCTTCTGGGAGAATATGTGGCAGGTTTAGTCACAGAATCCAAGAAAAGGCCGCTCTATTTAATAAAAGACACAATCAACATCAAATAGCCTCACATTTAATTCAAAGGCCTCATCTTTCATCAAACAGCACTCCCCCATCATTTGGGGCGATTTTATGGAAACTGTTACTTTTAACCCATGCGGACAGCATCGAAAAATATTAAGCATCCGGTAAAAGCATTCCTTTTCTTTCTGATAGTACTTATCATTGCGTATCTCCCCATAAGCTCATTTTTGTTTTTCCTGAAGAATGATGCATTCAATAATTATTTTCCTCCCCGCTTCTTCCTTAGCGAAAGCCTTCGGGCAGGATACCTTCCTTTCTGGAATCCTTATATAAATTTCGGGTATCCGCTCTATGGCGACATGAACTCAGGCTTTATGAGTCCTGTCACATGGATAATCGCCGCTATCCCGGGATACAATGTCTATAGTTTTACAGTTGAAACCCTCCTATATATTTTCCTGGGTGGACTGGGAATGTATCGTCTTACACGATTTTGGAATATTCATACGAAAATCAGCCTGACAGCCGGAATTGCATACATGTGCTCAGGATATATGACAGGCCATTTACAACACACAAACTGGATAAGCGGAGCTGCGTTTATGCCCTGGTGTCTTTATCTGCTTCTCAATCTTCTGAAAGATACATCGCTCAGGAAAGCCATCCCTGCTGCTATTGTCTTCTATTTACTGATTGCATCTTCTCATCCGGGGATCATCATTGGCGCTATCTACTTCTTTGCCGGAGTTATAATATTCCAATTCATAAACAAAGGGAAAAGTGAAGCCTGCTTTAGGATTGATCATAAAAGAAAAAAATCGCTCCTGCTTTTCGGCGTGTTGCTCGGAATGATTTCTCTGGGCCTGATAGCCGGGTATTCCGACATTATACCGCAATTTACCCGGGGAGCAAAAGGAGCCTTTTCCGATTCGCCCAGGAACGCCACCGGGCTAAGCTCCTGGATAAGCCTGATAATCCCAATGGCTATAGTAAAGAACGGCGACTTTTTCCACTCAGACTTGTCGCTCAGAAACTGTTATATAGGTTTATTGTTCCTGGCATTTTTCATTGCAATGGTTACAGGCAGCAAGACTGCCTGGCAGAAATACCTGCTCTCCTCCGCGCTTTTCTTTTTCCTGATTTCGTTAGGGGGATCCGTAAAGGATATCATTCAAAAAGTATTCCCGCTGATTGAGTATGTACGATTGGGCGGAGAGTTCAGGATATTCACCATCCTTTCGTTAGTGCTGGCGGCAGCAATAGAAGCACAAAAGTATATCCTCAACCCTGACAGTTTTCTAAAAAAACTCAGTAGGATATTCTCGTTTTTAGCAGCGATTGCAGGACTTGTCATGTTATGGGCTTCCTGGAAACTCTCCAGTACCCATGATGGTATCCTATTCACGATTCGCCATAATGGAATACCGGATCACAGCCTGCCCATGCGCATAAAATTTCTGATTGATCACCTGAGCTTCTATGATTGCATACTCATCCATGGTATAATACAACTCATTCTAATATTTCTGATTCGGAAATCACTTTTGCACTTCCGTTTGAGAAGATTAGTAATCCTCGTTGCGGCTGACCTTATAATTGCAAGCCTGCTTGTAATCCCTTTCACAGGGGCAGGCAAAGCCGCGCCTCGTCAGATACAGTCAGTAATTTCAAAATCTCCTCCGGGTATTCCCATTCCACCCTTGCATCCTATCCGCACCAACACGAACGTGCCTGAGAGTGAACGCGAGTTTATATTTAGCTGGTCGATGTATAACAAAGAAATTGGTACCATCCGGGAAGTGCCCTATCCTATCAGACTAAACACTACCGCAGCTTTTTACAAGAAAGACTACCACACACAAGACTCTCTTTATTACAGCAAACCCTTCCTGTTCACAAAGAACGAGAATGACTCTGCTCAGATTCAAATACTTTCCTTTGCCCCTGGCCGGTTAACGCTTCACTTACACGCACAGACACCTGATACGCTGGTGGTATTACAAAACATCTATCCCCACTGGAAAGCCACTGTGAATGGAAAAATCGTTCCTATAATCCCCGAAGGTGAGACATTTATAAGCCTGCCCATTCAAAGCGGGGATAATAATATCCGACTCAGCTTCGATCCTACTCTTGTACGTATATCTCTTATCGTTAGTCTTATCTCTTTTATATGCCTACTTCTTTTATGGGCCTATTCAAGTATAGTACAAAGTAGAAAAGAGAAGTGGGTAGATTGACGTGTGGTCTAGTCTAATAAAGGCTTAATGAATATTTGTAAAGTCAATTACAATCCCATAAATCAGAAATACGCCTTTAGAAACCTGCGCACGATATAAACAGCGGCCATAACCCCACACGAATCAGCCACCCAGTCCCAGATATCAAAGGAGCGTCCCGGAATAAAATAATGCTGGATAAATTCGGTTATAATGCCATACACTATGGCCAGAATGGCCAGCGCGAATAACCATTTCAGTTTAAACGCCTTTGTGTTCTCTGATTTCACAACCGGCCAGAAGGCTAGTACAATCAAAATCACAAACAGTCCGAAGTGCACTACCTTATCCAGTTGCAGACGTTCCATCCACCCAATGGTAGGCACCTCCTCACCGGGCAGAAAAAACAAAAAGCATAGAATAAGAAACCAGATGATTGCAGGTAAAAAGCGTATAGGAGGTATCCTCTGCTTCACCACATACCACTTATTAGGCAGAAATCATTTCATCGTAAGCAGCAGCATCCATCAGGCTACTGATATCGGCTACATTACTTACTTTCATTTTCACGATCCAGCCCGCACCATACGGATCCGTATTAATTAATGCCGGATCATTCTCAAGTGCTGCATTTAGTTCGGTAATTGTCCCTGCTACAGGCAAAAACAGGTTGCTCACTGTCTTAACAGAGTCAATAGAGCCAAATGTATCCCCGGCAGACAATTCTTTGCCTACGGCATCTGCTTCTACGTAAACGACATCACCTAATTCCTGCTGGGCAAAGTCTGTAATGCCAACCGTAGCAATATCGCCATCCAGTGAAATCCACTCGTGATCTTTGGTGTATTTTAAATTCTGCGGACTAGCCATTTCAATGAAATTTTAGTTCTGAAAATTGAGTGTGCAAGTTAATCAATAATATCGCGATAACCGATAACAGGCTACATAAAATTTCTTTCGGGCTAATATTCAGGAAAAAAAGACGGTGCATAGGCCGGAATAGACAAATCATCCACAACTCCCTGTTATAGCGGATTTCAGCACGTTTCTTAAACAACACCAGGCGACAATATTCGTTTACAAACGGCTATATCCGCCTATAAATGACTATTAACCGACTATCGCTTTCGGGCGCCCCCATCTTTGTATCGTCGTTGCAATCAGGCAACACAAACAAAAAAAAATTTTTTAAATTGCTCTATCACGAGCACAAATTTTAAAATCATGAACGCATTAAGAAACAAGGTACAACTGATCGGCAACATTGGCAAAACTCCTGAATTTAAAACTTTCGAGAGCGGAAAGAAGATGGCCAGATTTTCTATCGCCACTAACGAAGTTTATCGCAATGCAAACGGCGAGCGCGTAACAGAAACGCAGTGGCACAACATCATAGCCTGGGGTAAGGTTGCCGAGATTGCCGAAGGAATCCTTGACAAGGGCACTGAAGTGGCTATTGAAGGCAAGCTTACCAACAACTCCTACACAGACAAATCAGGCGTGAAAAGATACTTCACGCAGGTTCAGGCAAATCAATTGCTGCTGGTAGGTAAGAAGGCTGAAGAGGAGGTGAAGGAATAACTTCCTCACTTCCGACGCCGCAGCCCTGGCCGGGGCACGCCATGTAACCAGGCAAAAAATAGCCGGATGAGTTTTCACTCTTATCCGGCTATTCTAATTAATTACATACCGTAGAAATTGGAGGAAAACTGCTACCCAAACAATCCACCTGATTTAAAATTCACCGTCCCTTCTCCAATCAGGAATCCATTGTTATATATTTCAACCGTATATTTTCCTGTTTTGAAGTTACTGTTCTGCGACCACTCTACTACTACCTCCTGTTTCTTCCCCTGTTCATAATTTACCGAGACCCTTTTTGTAAAATAGCGTTCAACTCCATCTCTTGTCCTAAACTTCCCTGACCCGAAGGCTTCTACACTCACCGGCTGCCCATCAGGGGTCTTAATAACTACATAAATATCCTTTTCGCCACTCTGAGTAATCCGGTTTTCATCGAGATCAAAAGTAATTCTCAGCTTGTCCACCCTCTTTGCTCTCGAAGTCTCTTTTTCCTTACCCTTATTTCTTTCGCGGATCCCGGCAATTTTAAAATTGCTTGCATGTAGTGTGGACCCTACGTCTATTACATTTTCCTTTTCGCGGATAACGGTAGTAGCACTGTCATAAATCTTCAGGGCTGAATCTCTCTGAGAGGTCACTACTGTGTTCTGTTCGGCTAGTGCCTTATTTTGCAATTTCAGCGAAGCAATTTCTGCTGCAAATGTGTCGATATTTCCTTTCAACTCACCAATCAGCCGCCTGGCTTCATCAAGTTGTTCCTTAGTAGCCTTTTCATCCCTCAAAATAGATTCAATTCTGCTCTTCAGGTTGCTGATTTCTTTGTCCTTTGTCTGTAACATTCCTGCCGCCTGCACATTTTCCGTCTTAAGGGCATCAAGGCGAAGTGTGGCATCGTTTAATTCGTTTTGCAATTCGTTTCTTGCAGAGTCCACTGACTTAATCTGTTCGGATAGTTCTTCCTTTTCCTCTTTATTCTTATTGTTATCATAAATGATATAGCCCCACGTGCCTAATAAGGCTATCAGTAGCGCTACGGTCAATATATTCCTGCCTTTTCCGCTTCTCTCATGAGGTTCCTGAACCTCAGCATCGGGTTTGTTTTCCGCTTCCATATTTATTAAGTTTCATTATGGGATTATAGTTTTGGTACACCCCGAAAGGCGCGTACTCAAATTTACAAAGTTTGCCGACAAATATGTAGGAAACTAATTTTTATTGCCTCTATCTTTGCCAAAATGACTTCATTATCTATAATTGATGAATGGCAGGCACAAAGTTTTCGGCCGATTTACTGGCTGGAGGGACCTGAAGACTTCTTTATAGATGAGGTAATGTATTACGCAGAGCACAACCTGCTGACTGAAGATCAGGCTTCATTTAACCTGACGGTTTTCTATGGAAAAGATGCAGAATGGGCCGAAGTGGTGAATGCATGCCAACGCTATCCCGTGTTCAGCAACCGCCAGGTAGTATTACTAAAAGAAGGTCAACAGATGCGCGATCTGGAAAAACTGGAGCCCTACTTTGAGAAACCAAATGAAGCAACCACATTCGTAATCAGCTACAAAGGCAAGACACTTGATGGCCGCACCAGGTTTTCAAAAGTGGTCCGGAAAAACGGAGTCATTCTTACCAGTAAAAAAATCTACGACAACCAGTTGCCTGCATGGACAAACAGCTATGTACAGTCAAAAGGATTTAAGATTACTCCCAAGGCGCTTTCCCTATTGGCAGATCATATCGGCAACGACTTATCAAGGATTACCAATGAAGTAAACAAACTGATTATTAACATAAGCCCGGACAAACCGATTACTGAGGAAGACATTGAAAAGTATATCGGTATCAGTAAAGACTATAACATCTTCGAGCTTCAGGAAGCACTTAGTTTTAAAAATCGCGCTAAAGCAATCAGAATCGTTCAATATATCGATACTAACCCAAAAGCATTTTCTGCACAGTCCATACTACCGGCTTTATACGGTTACTTCACAAAATTGATGATTATCTCTCAACTTCCTGACAAAAGTGAGAATACACTCCGGGTTCATTTCAACAACAACCCCAGTGCGATTACGCAGAGCATCGCAGCTCTGAAAAACTATTCTTTTAAAGATATGGAACAGGCGCTGATTTTGCTACACCATTACAACCTTAAGACTATCGGAATCGATACTTATACAAATGCCATCGGGCCATTGCTAAAAGAACTGGTCTATAAAATAATGGAGTAATCCGGTTACTTAACCTTGTTCCGGATACGGCTCAGTGTTTCAAGGTTCATCCCCAAATACGATGCAATATACTTCAGTGGAATACGATTTACCAGTCCGCCCCGATACTCAATAAACCTGCGATACCGGCCCTCTGCAGATGGTATCCGGCTAATATAGGCACGCTCTTCGGCTTCACGATAATTGAGCGAAATCACCAGCCTGCCAATCCTGTTACTTGCCGGATACTTATCATATACGTAATCGAGAACCTCGTGAGATATCTTCATCAAAACAGCATCTTCAATCACTTCTATCTCCTCATCAGAGGGTAAGGGCAGGTCAAAGTTTCGGATAGTAGCTGCCAGTTCACCATTCTCTGCAATCCACGTAGTAATGTCCTTTTTATCATTCGTCATATAGCCCCGCACTACGCCCTGGTAAATGAAATATACATTGGAATTCGCTTCCCCGGCCTTTACCAGGATGGTCCCTTTTTTTACCCGGATGACCTCCGAATTGGCATTGATATATTTTATTCCTGCCAAAGGCGCTTTATCAAACGTCTGTAGAAAAGCCGCAAAACTCTGAAGGCAACTGATGTCTTCGCGACTATACACTTTTCTCATACCAACTGACATATTTCTTCTGTTGCCGGCAGCTTCGGTTGCGCTATCGATGTTTCCCATTACTATTTGTTTCGGCTCAAATCACTTATACGCTTTCAAAAATATGTACTTTTTACATATTATCCACAGGTATTACTAATCTGATTACTTTTGCGCCCATGAAAGAATCATATATCAATATAAAAGTGAAACTGGATGAGGAAAAAGTACCTCACAGTATTCAGTGGAGTGCCACAGATAGTACAGCACAGGAAACACAGGAAGCAAAGGCCATGCTTCTTGCTTTTTGGGATGGTGAAGGTAAATCGGCCATGCGGATCGACTTATGGAATAAGGATATGACCATGG
>JACFNA010000301.1 GCA_019455085.1 Chitinophagaceae bacterium | reverse complement strand
AAGTGAAGCCGCCGGCAAGCGCCAACACGAAAATGGGAATGTTCACAAACACCGCGTCGGTGCCCATGAGTGCTGCCTGCCGGGCTATAGGCACCCCGGCTGTTATGGCAAAGGCCATGCAGGCGCTTAATACACCGCCCATCAGGGCCATGATAAATCCCTTGAATGCGGAAAATTCTTTTACGGAAGCTTTTTTATCAGCATCGGAAAGCATGCGGTCTTTGAGTATGCCGGCATAGCCGCAGCATGCTACTCCTGCTATGCAAATGATAAACCCGGTTAATATCACCGCCCCGGAAGCCGTGGTAAAAAGCAGCCCGATCTTACCCTGCATCACTGCCGGAATGATGGTACCTACAATAGCAGAAACGCCCAGGCAAATGGACTGTCCCAACGCAAGTCCCAGGTATCTTAACCCCAGCCCGGCCAACAATCCGCCAAAACCCCATAAGAACCCATATATATAAGTCCAGGTTTTGGCGCTGAAAGAGCTGGTTGAAAGTATTTCCCATAGGGCCGGAGAGGTGATCAGTCCCCCGATGGTAGGCATGATCATCCATGCCACAAATCCCAGTACGATCCAGTAGGTACCCCACGACCATTTGCGCACACCATTATAGGGAACATAAAAGCTTGCAGAGGAAAATCCTCCGATCGAATGATAAATAATGCCCAGTATTTGCTCCATACTAAAAAATAAATTATTACAGGTGAACAGGCAATTGTGAATAGTGAATTCATTCACTATTCACTTTTTCACTATTCACAAAATGATAGTCTTAACTCAATACTATATCATCAATTGAAATCTTATATCAGCCCATAGCTGGTTTCCACCTCTACAGACAGCACCGTTCCCGGTACTGTTTTTTCCGGGCATCCTCCTACCGCTTCAATTTCCATAAACCCGGAATTATCATTGTATATGCTGAATCTAACGCCACGGGAGTCTGGTTCACATTCGGGATCTGCATCCCGTATATCAATATAAGAATGATCCGGATCAATTTTTTTTGCCGTTCGTTTTACGGTCAGTCCCTGCTGAACATGGTGAAATGCGATCCAGGGAACCGATGGAGATAATCCTACCTGGAATCTTTTCTTCCCGTCTGCGGGCACCTCCATCATTTCATTGCGGAGCAGGCACTCGCCTGCAATGGTTTCGCTGTACATATCCCACAGCTCCGCCGGATCACTGCAGGGAAAGGTTACTTTTCCCCTGTAATCTGTATCAAACTGGCAGAGCGTCCAGGGTGCGATAATGGCTTCTGAAGAAAGTAAAACCTTTTTTCCGGTATACGTGATAGACTCCTTTACATTAACGATAACCTCATTTTCGTCTCCGGCTACTCGAATATCCCTTCCAAATAATGTAGCTAACCCTATACCTTTGTTATTTATACCCGGAGCTACTCTCCATTTGCCGGTAGGGTACTGGTACCCCATGAGGGTTCCTTCCGGTGCAGGCCATAATACATCCCCTCCGGGGTTGTAGTAGGTATCCTGGTCGCTGTGAAAACGGATGGCATCGGCATTTACCCGGTTGACAACCTCTCCGTTCCAAACAGTAAAGAGCCGGCCCTCCATATCCAGCGCAACAAGCACCCCTGCCCGGTGGTTACCAATAAAATGGGTTCTTTTGCCGGCTTTGTCAAAAGCTGCCAGCAGATCATTGATATGCATTGCTCAGTTATTGTAAGTGGAAAACTTCCGTCAGCATTTCTTCTTTGGCTTTCGTACTGCTTTCATTTTCACATTCTAAAAACGAAGTCATGAGTAACCACCATCGCCGGCATACCTCCTGTTCAGCGAGCTTCTCAAAAAGCGCTTCGTCTTCCACCTCCAGGTAGCCGAAAAGTTGTTGTGAGCCTTCCCTGTAAAAAATGGAATAGTTGGTCACTCCATGCCGTTGGAGCTGTTCCTTCAGTTCCGGCCATATGGGATTGTGATGGCGGATGTACTCCTCTATCTTTCCCTCTTTGGCATGAATTACAAAAGCTTTCCTGGTCATGTGTTCATTTGTTTTCTTTGAACTCCCTTGCCAGCTGACCGGCTGTTATAAAGCGTCCTTCGCGATCAAGTAATAAACCGCATAGAGTATCAAGCTCTGCAATGGCTTTGGGACCGCAGTTTTCCACTATAAAGGGTAGGGGAGTAACCATACATTCCCCGAAATCCATTGCTCCCTGCGGCATTGGGTAAAATTCCCAGGGATGAAAATAAAAGCAGAGTACAGGTCTTTCCCCTTTATTCCGCACATAGCGCAAAAAACTATCGGCCTTTTCCATTACAGCGGTGGCAGACTTTGTTCTGAAGAGCGGCCATTGATCACGATCCCGCTGATAGGGGTCATTGCTTGTCATTTCCAGGTCGCAGAAGTTGGGGATCTCCACAATGTTCATTGTTCCTTTTTTTGTCCAGTCATTTGCTGAAG
>JACFNA010000300.1 GCA_019455085.1 Chitinophagaceae bacterium | reverse complement strand
TATTGTCGAAATTTACCCATTACCCCCAATTTCAAAGAGTTATTATAATGCAATAGCACATGGTGAATACCGAAACAGAACGCGAAATCAAAAGTGGGATGCTTCCCTTACCGGCAATTTTTACATAGCCGGATTTTACGCAAGCGACTTCAGTATCGGGGCTTCTATCCAGAGATTCATTAATCCAAAATGGGGTACTATTAGAGTATCTTTCGAAAACTTCAATCGCTCTCCATCATACATCTTTCAGGCAAATTCTGCATTCAATCTGGACACTACTTCTCTCACAAAAAAAGAAAATATCACTGTATTCACATTCCAGTCGGTAAACAAGAAGTTTAATCTCATGATTAAAAACACTTCTATTACGAATTATGCCTACCTCACCAACTACTATAAAAAAGACCAATCGTCCGACTTAATAAATATTACCCAGGGTGTGCTCTCCACAAAGAACAAACTGATAGGGCACCTGAATTTATATAGCGACTTTATTATCCAACAGGCGGTATCTAAAGGCCCTATCCACATTCCCCTTTTCTATACACGACAAAGGGTAGCATTTGAAGGGAATTTCTTTAAGAACCTGAACCTTAGTACCGGACTCGACATTTCATACAACACACCTTATAAGGCAGATCATTATTCCCCTGTTATGGGAAGATTTTTCCCGCAAGACAGTATTACCATCAGCAACCTCCCCACTATTGATGCTTATTTTAACTTCAGGATACGATCAATGACGATGTACCTTATAGCTGAAAACTTAAATACCGCACAAATCAATAAAGGGTTCGGATTCACCCAAAACAGTTTCGCAGCCCCTTATTATCCTACAGCAGGATTACTCTTTAGGCTGGGAGTAAGATGGTTCATGGTAAATTAATTAATATCCCCGCCAGTGTAACTTACCTTTTTATCTTCACCAATAATTCATTTTGCCAAATTCTATAATCGATAACTTTCTCTTTTAATAAATACCATATTTTTACGTTTAATAAAAAACAAAAACAAATAAGACATGAAATTCAATTTTAAGAAAGTAACTACATTAGCTATTGCCTTATTTGCGATTAGCTCAATAAAGGCTCAGTCAGCTGAAATCACAGACTCTGTATTGGTAAACGGAAACTGTGGAATGTGCAAAAGCGCGATTGAAAAAAGCGCTAAAGAAGCAGGTGCTTCTTATGCTTCCTGGGATAAAAAAACCAAGGTTTTAAATCTTAAATTTGATCCGGCCACTACAAGTCAGGAACAAATTGAGAAAAAAGTTGCCGCCCGCGGTTACGACACTCAAAATTTCAAAGCTACTGACGAAGCATACGAAAAGTTGTCCGCATGTTGCCACTACGATAGGAAGAGCACCATCTTTGAAAAGCAATAAACTTTGAAAAAGGATTTTCGCATTGTCACTATTAAGCCCGAATACAATTCTGCTTTAGCAGTGATTATACGTAAATCTTTGGAAGAACATAATGCCAACAAACCTGGTACCGTATATTTCGATCCTACTACAGATAACCTGAGCAGTCTTTTTTCAACGAAAGGTTCACAATATTTCGTGCTGCTTTCAGGCAATAAGGTCGCTGGCGGGGCAGGATATTTTCCTACGGAAGGTCTTCCTGAAGATACATGCGAGCTGGTAAAGATGTACTTATCTGCTGACTTCAGAAACCAGGGGCTGGGCAAACTCATGTTAAACCACTCTATTCAGATGGCAAGAGCGGATGGTTACAAACAAATGTATATCGAAACACTCCCGGAACTCACAACGGCAATTCCCTTATACGAGAAAACGGGATTCCATTTTTTAGATGGCCCGCTGGGCAACAGTGGCCATTTTGGATGTACCGTATGGATGCTAATGCAACTTTGAAGTATCAATGATTTACTAAACAAAAAGCGGCAACTCAATGAGTTAGCCGCTTTTTAATCCCTTGTAATTTCTCCCTTATAATTTAACCACTCTCTGAGTTAGTTTTACCTTACTCTCCGTAAGCAGGCTTACAAAATATATCCCCTGACGCATGTTTCTCATATCCACTTTCTCTAAATGATGATAAGCACCGGCTGTAAACACGTCACGTTTTTCTACAACCTTACCCGTTGCGTCGGTAATCACTAGCACTAACCGCTCTGTAATCTTCACTCCTGTTATCTCCAGTGTGGTGATTCCACTCGTCGGGTTGGGATATAGCTTCACGCCTTCCTGATAACTGTTCTCCCTGGCTGCAGCTACCATTAATATCATCGTGTCTTTGCCCACAGCACCTCTGTTGTCTGTTACTGTCAGTTCAAACAAATAGTTGCCTATTGCCAGTCCACTAACTGCCGTTGTAGCACTTCCTGACGATTCTATTTCTGCTATTGTAGGTCCGGTTAGTTGCTTCCATGCATATTTCTCTATCGTACCATCGGCATCGCTGCCACTGCCCG
>JACFNA010000299.1 GCA_019455085.1 Chitinophagaceae bacterium | reverse complement strand
ATGTGTTAGAGATTCGGGAGAAGCCTACCTTTGCGCCATGCATTCTCATTTATCAGGATGGAAAGATACCATTGCAGCTATTGCCACACCGCCGGGGATAGGTGGGATAGGCGTGATACGGGTGAGTGGCGAACATGCCTACCCGGTAGTGCAACAACTTTTTGCAAAGAAGAATCTGGAAGAATTACAGGCCAATACATTACATGTAGGATTATTGCAGGATGAAGGAGAAGTGCTGGATGAGGTAGTGTTAAGCCTTTTCAGGAAGCCACATAGTTTTACAGGTGAGGATGTAATAGAGATTAGCTGTCATGGTTCTCCGTTTATTTTACAGCAGGTATTGGATGCGTTAGTAAGAAAAGGAGCAAGGCTGGCAAGAGCAGGGGAGTTCACCCAGCGCGCTTTTCTGAATGGCAAAATGGATCTGGCACAGGCAGAGGCCGTAGCTGATATTATCAACGCAGAAACAAAAACTGCACACGACACGGCAATGAATCAGTTGCGTGGTGGATTTTCCAGAGAGCTCAATTCACTGCGCGACAAGCTGATTCATTTTGCAGCATTGATCGAACTGGAATTAGACTTTTCCGACGAAGATGTAGAGTTTGCAGACCGCACAGAGTTTAATAAGCTGATAGATGAGGCAGGCGCGAAAGTGAATAATCTGATACAATCCTTTGCGCTGGGCAATGCCATTAAGAAAGGGTTGAGTGTAGCCATTATCGGCAAACCCAATGCCGGGAAAAGCACACTGCTCAATGCGCTGCTCAATGAAGAGCGTGCTATCGTGAGCGATATTGCGGGCACTACACGCGATACCATCGAAGAGACGCTGAATATCAATGGGATTCTTTTTCGCCTGATTGATACAGCCGGAATTCGCGAGCACACTACCGATACTATTGAACATCTGGGAATAGAGCGCAGCAGGCAAAATGCAGCCAAAGCAGATATTATCATCTACGTAAAAGACCTGACCGACGAAGAGCCTGAACCCGAATGGATGCACAGCTATCATGAAAAGATGATCGTGGTCAATAATAAACTGGATGCTTACACGAAGCTGATGGAAGCGCAGGGGAAACCCTTACCTGAGATTACCAATGCCATCTCTGCAAAAGACAAAGATTCTATCCATTGGCTCCAGGAGGCACTGTTTCATAAAGCCCTTACAGGGAAGAAAACAGATGGTGCAATTGTAACCAATGCCCGTCATTACGAAGCGCTCATCAAAACCCGTGAGAGCCTGGATGCCGTGCGCAATGGCCTGCTGCAAGGCCTTTCCGGCGATCTGATCGCAGTGGACATCCGCAGAAGCCTTCATTATCTCGGTGAGATCACCGGGGTTGTGGAATTGGACAGAGACATTCTGGGAACGATATTTGGGAAGTTTTGTATTGGAAAGTGAGGTTTGTAGGAAGATTGAATTGTAATGTGCCCCTCCGTGTAATAAAACCATTACACAGAGGGAAGCCAGAGGACTCACAGAGAACCACAGAGAGCCACAGAGAAAGGAACCTCCGTGCACCTCCGTGAATTCTCCGTGTGGCTCCGTGTAATAGATAGTTACACAGAGGAAAACCAGAGAAGCCACAGAGCACCACAGAGAGGAAAAACCTCCGTGCACCTCCGTGAATTCTCCGTGGTACTCCGTGTAACAAAAATCCATTACACAGAGAAGAAGACAGAGGAGACACAGAGAACCACAGAGAAGAAAGTCTCCGTGCACCTCCGTGAATCCTCCGTGATACTCCGTGTAGCAAAAAATCATTACACAGAGAAAAAGGCAGAAATGCCGTAGAGAAATCGTATCTTAAATTATAAATGATTGCAATGGAACTGCGATATCAGGAGCTAACGGAAAAGATTATTGGTTGTGCTATGGAAGTACATAAGGCTCTGGGGCCCGGTCTGCTTGAGTCTGCTTATGAAGAATGCCTGGCGTTTGAACTGGTAAATGCAGGGCTTTTTATAGAAAGGCAAAAGCCGGTTCCTGTGGTATATAAAGAAGTCAAATTGGATTGTGGGTACAGGATGGATATTCTGGTTGAAAATACGGTGGTAGTTGAGTTAAAAACAGTGGATGCTTTTAATGAAGTACATGAGGCACAAATACTAACCTACATGAAGTTCGCATTGAAACCGGTAGGGTTACTCGTAAATTTCAATGTGACACTTTTAAAAAATGGAATTAGAAGATATGTTCGTTAACCTCTGTGAAACTCTGTGCATCCTCCGTGCAACTCCGTGTAATAAATAGTTACACAGAGGAAAGCCAGAGAAGACACGGAGAACCACAGAGAAAAACATCTCCGTCCAACTCCGTGCATTCTCCGTGATACTCCGTGTAACCCAAAACATTACACAGGGAGAAAGCCAGAGAAGCCACAGAGCACCACAGAGAAAGGAACCTTCGTGCACCTCCGTGCATCCTCAGTGT
>JACFNA010000298.1 GCA_019455085.1 Chitinophagaceae bacterium | reverse complement strand
ATGAGATACCTGAGCTTCAACCTGGCTAATACACCCGCATCCTTATTTATATCAGGCACGAGGCTTCCCTGCTCAGCGAGCACCCATGTGTAGATTGAGTATTTCCTTGCACGCTTGTTAATAAAGTAAGCGATAGCAGCCACCATCATCAGCGGTACAATTAACGTATAACCACCTGTTATTTCAGCGCTGAGGAACACGCCGGTAAGCGGCGCATGCATCACACCACTCACAGAGGCAGCCATTCCTGCTACCATAAAATGTGTCACATTCAAATGCATCCACCCCGTCTGGTTCACCGTCATTGCAAAAACAAACCCCAGCAATCCGCCTATTACCACACTCGGTCCAAACATACCGCCATTTCCACCTATGCTCATCGTCAACACAGAGCCATAGGTCTTACCAATCAGACTCAAAGCTGCAAACCCAATGGTTACCCAGACATAACTCTTATATTCGGCGAACAGACTATTTTCCAATAACGATTCAAAATCGCCATTGAGCAATTCCTGAATAGTAATATAGCCTTCCCCATAAATAGCCGGGAATAAGGCCACGAGCAACCCTAGTGTAATACCTCCCGCAAAAATCTTTCCATAGGTATTCTTTATTCTGCCTGTCATTTTAGGGATAACAGCATTCAGCCTGCTGTAATAAATTGTGTACAGCCCCGCAATAATGCCAAATAATACGAAAAACCAAAATGCGCCCACATCCCACGTTTCAGCCACATACACAAAAAGTGGCTTTGTCAACAACAGTTTGGAAACCACTGATGCCACTGCAGACGCAATCAATAGAGGAACCACCGCCGGTATGGAAAACGATGGCAGCAAAACCTCGAGTGCAAAAACCATCCCTGCTATGGGACTGCCGAAAGCAGCAGAAATCCCTGCTGCACCTCCACAGGCAAGCAGCATGGTGGTCTCCCGATAATTAAGGCCAAACACTCTACCCACATTCGATCCTATAGCAGCACCGCTGGATGCTGCCGGCGCCTCCAGACCTGCAGAACCACCCATTCCAACCGTCAGTGCACTGGATACTATCTGACTATAAATATTATGAAAATCCAATCTGCTGTTTTCCTGATTCACACTCTTTATCAGTGGCGGAATACCATGCCGAAACGGGCGTCTTCTGATAAATGCCTTTACATAAAGCACGGTAACCAATATCCCTATAAGAGGAAAAAAGAAAAACAGGTAATACTTATACTTCCAGTGAAGGTCATTCTGCAGGTAGTTCGAAAACAGATGCACCAGTTCTTTCAGAAGAGATGCAGCCAAACCACCTAGTGCCCCCACAATCGCAGCAGCTATCACAAGGAAATTTTCCTGAGAAATATGTTCCTTCCGCCATTGGTTAAGAGTTACAATAAGGCGAAGTAATTTCTCGTACATGAAGCAACAATAAAGAAAATTATCAGAAAAATTAAAGATAAATAGAAATTCTTCTTCATTTAAAACTCAGCGTGCCTTTATGGTTTAGCAGAAACTTCCACATAATCAGTAATCATCTTGCATATCCTCAACAGATCTACCGCTGGTCACATTCCGGCAAAAGAAGATACGCAGGGTAATTAAATTTGGAATGGTCTGATAATTGAGACCACCTCCAATAGAAAAATTAATGAGATGAAATATACATTCGATGCAGCAATTCAAAATAAGTCGGCCAGCCTTTTCCGGAGATTACACCATACAGGTGAAATGCTGGTATTACCAAACGCATGGGATGCTGTCTCTGCAAGGGTGTATCAGGAGACCGGTTTTCATGCCATAGCCACCACAAGTTCCGGAGTGTCATGGGCCTGCGGTTATCAGGACGGAGAAAAAATTCCACCGGAAGAAATGCTTTCAGCTTTAAAACGTATAACCAGAGTAGTAAGCATACCCGTCAGCGCTGATATTGAATCCGGGTATTTCGCCGAAGAGGCAGATCTGTTTCACAAATACATAATGGATATAGTGGAAGCCGGAATTGTAGGCATCAATCTGGAAGATGCAGATTCAAAGGCAGGTGGCATGCGGAGTGTGGATGCACAGGCAGCACTCATCAGGCTGGCAAGGAAAGCGGGCAACGACAAGGGGGTGAACCTGTTTATCAATGCCCGAACTGATGCCATAGAAAGAGCACCGGGCAATCCGGACGAAAGAATTCAGGCCTGTATTGAAAGAGCCAGAGCGTATGAAGATGCAGGTGCTGATGGTATTTTCGTGCCCTTCACCAGTGAAATGGAAACGGTAGCCCGCCTGAAAGAAGGGATCAGGCTTCCTCTCAATATCCTTATGGGAAACACCCTTGATCCGGCAGGCTTACGCAGGCTAAAGGTGGAAAGAGTAACCGTAGGCGGAAAACCTATTTTGGCAACTCTTAATACTTTAAGAAAAATAGCTGAAGAGCTGAAAAACGGCAATGATTGTTATGACTTAATCAAATATTTTTTCACGTATTCATCAAGCGGCCA
>JACFNA010000297.1 GCA_019455085.1 Chitinophagaceae bacterium | reverse complement strand
CTGTGATTGCGATAGCAATATTGTTCCTGTCCTGTAACTCTGTGAAAGACGGAAAGTATTGTGATCAAACCGATAATCGAATATTAACATGTGTAATGTACGAAAAAGGTGTTTTGCGAAAAGTATACACCTTGAATGCAAAAGATACGACGATTAGTCATGGTCCAATTTTAGAATTTTCGTCAACCGGGGATACGTTGGTTAAAGGGTACTACAAGAACAACGTATTGATAGGTAGTTACTACGAGTACTTTAGGGAAAATCACCCCAAAAAATATACCTGCTTTGACTCCTTTAATGAAGATACATTGTTTTATAGAGAGTATAGTATGGATGGAAAAATTTTAAGAGAAAAGGGGGAAGTGTTGTATGGTGAAGGATATACTGGATATAACACTGAAAAATTACAGGCTGATAGTACGTTAGAAATTCTGTCCGTTTTAATTACACCGCCAAAATCAACAACATTAGTCTATAGTTATTTAGTACGACCGGGAGGCTTAAACGCAGATACAATACATCCTGTAGATGGTTATTATGAACCAAATCAGAATAACCTAATCTATACAAATAAATTTAAAATCAGAAATGGAGGAGATTATAGGGTCATTACCATAACGGAATTTCATGATTCATCCATGGATAGAACTTTACGCAAAACTGAACACTATGATTTTTCATTTTGAAGATGAATTTCGTAAAAATACCAATTCAAATCTGGATGTTTCAGGAGATGAACAACAGTACTGCTAATGAGTTGGAAAGATATTAATAGGATTGACCGTGTACGTCAAAAGGACGTGATGTGCTTGCATGAGATAAATGTGTCCGAATTGTTCATTAAGAAAAAACGAAAAAATATTTTAAACAATAAAACATAAAATCTATGAAAAAACCGATTCTTGTAGTATTATTAGCATTTTTCACAGTATCACTTACTTCATGTTTGAAAGAATACGATTGCAAATGTCCTGCGGGCACTACCGCCAAAGTAAAAACGGTTAGTAAGTCAGAAGCGAAGGCAGAGTGCGAAGCGCAATCCGGTGGGGCTTGTACGCTTTAAACTTTTAGGTACCGAAGAGCTTTTATTATTAATTATTATAAAAACAAAATCTTATGAAAAAACCAATACTACTTACGTTTACAATGCTTGCATTAGGACAAATGGAGGCCAATGCCAAAACTATAACAGCTGGTGGTGGTCACACGTTATCCATTTGCAATGATAACACCGTAAAAGCCTGGGGCAGGAATCACGAAGGACAACTTGGTAACGGGGGCACTACCGCCAGTAATGTCCCGGTTTCGACGACGGGACTATCGGCTATCATTGCAGTTGATGCCGGGCATACTCATACGCTGGCTTTAAAAAATGATGGGACAATATGGTCGTGGGGAGATAATATCAGTGGACATTTGGGGGATGGTACGACAACCGATGCCAGTACTCCGGTACAGGTAAGCAGTATAACAAATGTGGTTGCCATTGGAGCCGGCAACAAACATTCCGTTGCATTGAAGAGTGACGGCACCGTGTGGGCATGGGGAAACAATGCGTTTGGGCAATTAGGCAATGGGTTAAGTGCAAGCAGCTATACTCCTACCCAGACAAGTGTAATTTCCGGCATTACTGCTATTGCAGTAGGAGCAGACCATACGCTTGCCCTTAAGAATGATGGGACGGTGTGGAGTTGGGGTTTCAATTCTTTCGGTCAACTGGGTCACGGACTGACCGCCAATGTTCCCGCGCAGGTCAGCGGACTGACAGGTATCATTGCGGTTGCGGCAGGAAAGAATCATTCCCTGGCGATAAAGAATGATGGAACGGTTTGGGCCTGGGGAGCCAATTCGGATGGGCAATTAGGGGATGGTACAACAACCGATGCCAGTGCTCCTGTACAGGTAAGTACGTTAACAGGGATCACGGCGGTTACCGGCGGATATAATCATTCGCTTGCTCTGAAAAGTGATGGAACGGTTTGGGCCTGGGGGGCAAATAGTTCCGGACAGTTAGGCGATGGTACATTTACTACCAGGACTACACCCGTCCAGGTAAGTGGACTATCAGGCGTTGCTGTAGTTGAAGCAGGAGAGGAATATTCCCTTGCATTAAAAAGCGCCGGAACCGTTTGGTCCTGGGGATTCAACAGTGCCGGACAATTAGGTAATGGAACAACAACTGATAGTGATGTTCCTGCTCAGACAACGGGTCTTTGCACGGTACTGGTATTGGATATTGATGAGCCCGAATCGTTATCTGCGATTAATGTTTATCCGAACCCGGCAAAGGATTATGTGATCTTTGAATATAGCGTACCTCGGAACAACAAAATGCTAAAATTATCCATTTCTAATATGGCAGGACAGGAAATCCATTCAATCTCGTTGAATGATAGCTACAAAGGACGTACCAGTTGGATAATAGGCGACAATCCACCGGGCGTATATCTTTATAAGATGTACAGTGGTAATACCGCTATTGATGTAGGCAG
>JACFNA010000028.1 GCA_019455085.1 Chitinophagaceae bacterium | reverse complement strand
AGTTTCTTAAAGTGATGGTAATTAGTTTTAAAAAATATAGTTACAAGCCCTCTTTAACATATATAATGCCATAAATGGTGCTGTTGTAAAAATATTAACTAAAAAGTTAAAACAATTATATCATTTCTTATACTTCGGTGTAACTTTCACGCAAAACAGGTTGAATGACAGCGAAAAGCAACTTTATTGACCAAATTCAGAAAGGATATTCATTCAAAGGAGAATCTATCAGGTTAGGAGCTGGCATGTGGGATGGTGACGTTATGGCAGATGCAGAGGTGAGGGTGCCGCTGGCGACTATGAACAGGCATGGGTTGATAACCGGAGCTACGGGTGGTGGCAAAACCAAGTCCTTTCAGTTGATTGCAGAAGGACTGAGCGATGCCGGTGTGCCGGTGCTCTTATTAGATATTAAGGGAGACCTCAGTGGGTTAGCCACTCAGGGAATGGCAACTGACAAGATTGAGGAGCGCTACCATAAGCTAAATCTCTCGTATCAGCCTCGGGCTTTTCCGGTAGAGTTTCTCACATTAAATAGGGAACAGGGAGTGGCCCTACGGGCTACAGTTTCAGAATTTGGGCCGGTTTTGATGTCGAAGATTCTGGGATTGAACGACACTCAGGGAGGAATTGTAGCTATGATTTTTAAATTTTGTGATGATAATAAGTATCCCCTCCTTGATCTAAAAGACTTTATAAAAGTGTTGCAGTATGCTACCGGGCCGGGGAAGAAAGTACTGCAGGAGTCTTATGGTATCGTTTCAACGACCAGCACCGGTACTATCCTCAGAAAAATAATTGAACTACAACAGCAGGGAGCAGATATGTTTTTTGGTGAGAAGAGTTTTGAGGTAGAAGATCTGATGCGTACTACTGCAGATGGCCGGGGTGTCTTAAGCATTCTGAGGGTGAATAATTTACAGGACAGGCCTAAGATGTTCTCAACTTTTATGCTTCAGATGCTGGATGAACTCTATGCAGTGTGTCCTGAAATTGGCGACGTGCCCAAACCTCGCCTGGTGATGTTTATCGATGAAGCACATTTGATTTTTAAAGAAGCAACAAGGACTCTTGTAGATCAGATAGAAACTGTTATCAAACTGATACGATCCAAGGGAATCGGTATCTATTTCTGCACGCAGAACCCTATGGATATACCTGCCGGGATACTCGGGCAGTTGGGAATGAAAGTGCAACATTCCCTAAGAGCCTTTACAGCAAAAGACAGGGAAGTTATCAGGCAGACAGCTGCTAATTATCCATTGTCTGAGTATTACAAAACCGAAGATCTGATTACCCGGTTGGGTATTGGTGAAGCCTTGGTTACGCTGCTCAATGATAAAGGAATTCCTACACCGCTGGTGCATACCATGATGTGTACACCCGCAAGCCGAATGGATGTGCTTTCTGAAGAAGAAATTAAAAAAATAGCTGCCACATCCAATCTGGCATTGAAGTATAATAAAGAAATTGATGAGCGCAGTGCCTATGAGATGCTTACTGAGAAGATGGAATCTGCCGCAATAGCACCGGACGAGGGGCAAAAGCCAGGCTCCAAACCGATTACCCACCGGAAAGAGCCACCTACTTTAGTAGAAAAGGTAGGAGGGACCTTCCTGAATACAGTGATAAGACAGGGTAGTAATCTGATAGTCAGGAGTATATTGGGGTCATTAGGCCTGGGAGGACGGAGGAGAAAATAGTCTTTTTTTGCGCTTTTCAGCCAATTATTGCCATAAACAAACCAGTTACTAATTGAGATTGAAATTTTAAGCTGAATGCTTGCACAAACTGAGAATCGTCTCTATATTTGTCTTGGTTTTTCATAGGATATTGGATTTTAAAGCGGGACTAGATCTCTATCTGGGTCCCTTTTTTTTGCGCATTACTTTTCTGAAATTATTTTCCTTTATAATATCTGGTTATAGTTTGCTATTGCCATATCTACTGAGTGGAATGCTTCAGGTTCATGAGAGGTGGTAATCGCGATTACGTGCATGCCTGCCCGTAAAGCAGCTTCCACGCCCGGAAGCGAGTCTTCAAAAACCAGGCATTCAGCGGGTTCAGCATATAGTTGCCTGGCCGTGGTAATAAAAATCTCGGGATCAGGTTTACCTTTTTTTATGTGGCTGCTGTTCACTACAGCAGAAAAATATTTTTTTATGGGAATATGGTCAAACATAAAGTCAATATTTGGCTGAATACCTGAAGTGGCTATACCCATTTTGATTTTCAAATGTGCCAGTAGTTCCAGAAAAGACAACAAACCATCAATTGGCCTGATATGGGAGGCATATATTTTGCGATAAACCGCTTCCTTTTCTTCGATGATTTTTCTTAACTCACTTTCATCCATCTTTCTGTTAAAGACATATTCAATAGCATCTTTATTTGTGCGTCCGTTCATGTGTGTGTCGTACTCCTCGCGGGTAATATGGATATTTTTTTCTTTAAGATATTCCAGCCAGCTGGTGAGGTGATAGGGGTTATTGTCTAATAATGTACCATCGAGGTCAAAGATTACAGTACGGATGTGATGCTTTTCCAGGAAAGGCTTAATCGGAAACCTGGTTTCTTTATTCAACATAGGGGCACTAAGGTAAGTGCGATTTTTTTATTTGTACCTTTAAGCAAAAAAGTGAAAGCATTTATTTTATCCCTGCCATTTTTAATTTTCTTTCCTTCCAATTCTTTTCAAAATAAAATGTCGATGGAGAAAGTATCCACTATTTATCAGTTTAAAGTTGAAGGCCTTACGGGTGGAGTAATAGACTTCTCTCAGTTCAGAGGGAAGAAGATTCTTATCGTAAACACTGCATCCAAATGCGGCTATACCCCTCAGTATGCACAACTGGAAGAACTTTATGAAAAGTATAAGGATGTGTTGGTAATAGTAGGCTTCCCCGCCAACAATTTCGGCGCGCAGGAGCCCGGAAGCAATAAGGAAATAAGTGAATTCTGTACAAAGAATTACGGAGTTACCTTTCCGATGGCCGCTAAAGTGTCAGTGAAGGGTGATAATATGGCCCCAATCTATCGCTGGCTAACCCAAAAATCAGAGAACGGAGTGATGGACGCAGATATCAAATGGAATTTCACCAAGTTTTTGATAAATGAGAAAGGTGAGCTTGAGGCGGTGTTTGAAAGCAAAGTAACCCCTTTGAGCGATGAAATAGTAAGCCTGCTTTAAAAACATTAAGCCATTAGCAGATGCAGTTTGATGAGATAGTAGGAAGAGCGCAGTTAAAAGAGCAGCTGAGGGATCTTGTAGAGCAGAATCGCTTGTCGCATTCTATCCTTTTTCTTGGTAAGGAAGGGAGCGGTGCATTGCCGCTGGCTATAGCATTCGCGCAGTTTATCCTATGTGAGCGGGTGAACAAACCGGCACAGGAATCAGCCCCTTCTCTATTTGGTGATTTGGAGCCGGAGGCCCCGGCGATTATCAGGGCTGATAGTTGTGGTGTCTGTGCAGCCTGCACCAAGGTAGCACGCCTCGTGCATCCCGATCTACATTTCAGTTACCCTGTACTAAAAAGAGATTCCAGGCATGATCGGATATTGAGCACAGATTATATATCGGAATGGCGGGGTTTTGTTGAGGCAAATCCTTATGGGAATATTGAGGACTGGACAGACTATCTGGGCAACAATGCACGCCCGAAGATTGAGAATGCAGCTAATAAGCAGCCGAATATAAGCGTGATGGAATGTGAAGATATTTTACATAAGCTGAGTCTTCGGCCGTTTGAGAGCGAATTCAAAGTGCTCATTATGTGGATGCCCGAGTATTTGGGAAAGGAAGGTAATCGCTTGTTGAAACTGATCGAAGAACCCCCTGCGGGCACTATTTTCCTTTTTGTGGCTGAAGACGATAGTCAGATACTCCCCACGATATTATCACGTACGCAAATCATCAGGGTACCGTTGGCAGAGGATAGTGAAGTGGCACATTTTCTGGAAAATCGTGAGGTAAGCAGGGAGAGGGCCACATCAATCGCGGGTGTGGTGGCGGGAAATATCAGAGAAGCATTGCGAATGATAGATGCTGGGGATGAGGAGTGGGAGCGTACGGTCAGAGACTGGCTAAACCTTGCCGTCAGCAATCGTGTGGAATTATTGAGTAAATGGATTGATGATATCAATACCAGAGGTAGAGAAAAACAAAAACAGTTGCTCAGCTATTTTATAAGTATCATTCATTTGGCTATCAGATTGAAATATGCCGGAGAAGAACTGGTGCATACGATGAATGAAAGCGAGAAGGAACTCGCTGCAAGGCTGGGAGCTATGTGCGATACCGGAGTGCTGGATGAGATGGCTAATGAACTTAATAAATCTATTTATTATATTGAACGCAACGCCAACTCAAAAATGCTTTTTCATGCCCTGACAATCAGGTTACGTTATCTAATTAAAGAGAAATATCTAATTTTGGTGAAATGAGGTGAGTGATCTCATGCAGAAGAGCGCTAAAGATGAAGGAAAAAGTTCAACTGAATAATACTTATAAAAACGTGTCACTGAGAAAAAGTTTTTCGGTAAAGTATGGGCATGTAGCATTGAGTTGTGGCAGGTTTGTTCCTATTCCATTTTGCAGTATATCAGCTTTCGGCATGGCATTCTTCGCCTGAAATTATTAAAAATATGGGATGTAATTCTTGTGGAACCGGCCACTCAGGTGGATGTAAAGGCGGTTCATGTGGTTCGGGGTGCAACAGGCTGGAAGTATTTGACTGGCTGGCAGATCTCCCTGTTGCTGACAACCGGGACAGGTGCAAAGTCATAGAAGTATCCTTTAATCAAGGAAGCAGGAAGGACTTTTTCAGGAATGAATCAGGCCTTCAGATCTATAAAGGTGATATGGTAGCCGTGGAGGGTGTGAATGGATTTGATGTGGGACAGGTGAGCCTTTCGGGCGAACTCGTAAGGTTACAGTTGAAGAAGAGAAAAAAGTCGGAGACTGACCCTGAAATGAAACGGGTATTGAGGATTGCTTCGGATGTAGATTTGTCAAAGTGGAAGGAGACAAAGGCACGGGAAAAAGAGGTGCTGATCAGAAGCAGGGCAATTGCAAGGGAGTTTAAGCTGGATATGAAGCTTAGTGAAGTAGAGATTCAGGCTGATGCGCGAAAAGCGACATTCTTTTATATTGCGGATGAAAGAGTGGATTTCAGGGAACTTATTAAAGTGTATGCTTCAGAGTTTAAAGTTAAGGTAGAGATGCGGCAGATTGGTGCACGTCAGGAAGCAGGAAAGATAGGAGGTATTGGAACCAGTGGGCGTGAGTTATGCTGCAGCACCTGGCTGACCGAGTTCAAGAGTGTGAATACAAATGCGGCGCGATATCAGAATCTGAGTATAAATCAGACGAAGCTCAGTGGTCAGTGCGGGAGACTGAAATGTTGCCTGAACTATGAATTGGATACTTATTTAGACGCACTTCAATATTTTCCCGAACATGCAGACGTGTTAGAGACAGCTAAAGGCAAGGCTTATCTTGTAAAAAAAGATATCTTCCGTAATCTGATGTGGTATTCCACCTCAGAAAGTACGAAGTATTATCCGCTGTCGATCGAAACTGTAAAGGAAATTCAGGAGCAGAATAAAATGGGTATTAGGCCAGAAACTTTCGAAACGGTAGAAATCGTAAGTGGCAAGCCCAAAGAGATGGAACCTGAATATATCGATGTAGTAGGCCAAATCAGTTTGCGCTCGCTCGAACGCACTTCCAGGAAAAGAAGAGCAAAGGACAGAGAAAAGATTACGGCGACTGCGTCAGACAAGCAAAATTCACGACAGCAGGGCAGGCATAAGCCACAGGGTAACTCCAGACCAAAAAACCAGCAGGGACAAAAGAACCGGCATAAGCCTAAAGGGAATCGTCCGGGAGACAAATAAATATTTCATGTATTTGCCGGGATGTGGTTCATTTCAATTCTACTAAATTTGCGCCCATGTCACTCAAGGTTGAAAATCTGACTAAGCGCTTTGATTCCCATACTGTAGTCAATAATATTTCATTTGCAACCGGACGCACCGGTATCACAGGTTTTCTGGGCCCCAATGGTGCAGGCAAATCCACAACGATGAAGATGATTACCGGCTACCTTCAACAGGATGCGGGCGATATAGAAGTGTGTGGTATTGATACTCGTAAAGAGCGAACAGCTGCCAAGAAGAAAATAGGTTATTTGCCAGAGGCAAATCCATTGTATTATGATATGTTTGTCAGAGAGTATCTTTTGTTTGTCGCAAAGGTCAGACAGGTAGCAAACGCAAAAGAGAGGATTGAAGAGGTAATCAGGCTGACAGGACTGACTCCCGAAGCTTCAAAGAAGACAGGGCAGTTAAGTAAAGGATACAAGCAAAGAGTAGGGCTCGCTGCTGCTTTGTTGCACGACCCGGAAGTGCTGATTCTCGACGAGCCGACCAGCGGGCTGGATCCCAATCAGATTGTAGAAATAAGAAACCTTATCAGAGAACTTGGAGCTACAAAAAGTATTTTATTTTCATCTCATATTCTGCAGGAAGTGGAGAGCATTTGCGACCGGATTATCATAATCAATAAGGGAAATGTGGTAGCTGATGACAAACTTGAAAACCTGAAGCTTAATTCTGCTGAAGGAGTAGTAAGTATTAAGTTTGCTGAAACACCGGATGAAAATTGGATAACCCAACTGGATGGGATAAAGAATGTAACGGAAAATGATGGTGCTTTCAGAATTCATACCGATGACCCTGAAAAGATGAAGCGTCAGATTATGGAGTTCAGCCTGAAACATAATCTGAATATTGTGTCGATGGACAGCGAGACGCAGTCGTTGGAAGAGGTATTTAAACAATTGACAAAAAAATAAAACTATGAGCTATATCACAGACATTACGGCGCGTCAGATATTGGACAGCCGAGGCAATCCTACTGTAGAAGTAGATGTGTTAACCGAAAATGGATACCTGGGAAGAGCGGCAGTGCCATCAGGGGCCAGTACCGGTGTGCATGAGGCTGTGGAATTGCGCGATGGCGATAAGAAGAATTACGATGGCAAGAGTGTACTCAAGGCTGTAAAGAATGTAAATGACACTATAGCCAAGGCATTATTTGGCTGGGATGTAGCCGACCAGAATGGGATTGATAATGAAATGATCGAGCTGGACGGTACCCCTAACAAAAGCAAATTTGGAGCTAATGCTATTTTGGCTGTTAGTCTGGCTGTCGCCAAAGCAGCTGCTTTGGAAGCCAACCTGCCTCTCTACCGCTATGTAGGGGGGACAAATGCCAGAGTGTTGCCCATCCCAATGATGAATATCCTGAATGGAGGAGCCCATGCAGATAATAAAATAGATTTTCAGGAGTTCATGGTGATGCCGGTGGGTGCTGGTTCATTCAGCGAAGCACTACGCTGGGGAGTGAGTGTGTTTCATCAATTAAAAGCTGTTCTGAAGAAGAAAGGCTACAGCACTAATGTGGGAGATGAAGGTGGATTTGCCCCTGAATTACAAAGCAATGAGGAGGCTATTGAAACTGTCCTGAAGGCAATTGAGAATGCGGGTTTTAAGGCCGGTACTCAGATTGCTATAGCTATGGATCCGGCCGTGAGCGAACTCTACGATGCCAAAAAGAAAGTGTATCATTTCCATAAGTCGGATGGCAGAAAACTCACCAGTGAAAAGATGGTAGCATATTGGGAATCCTGGGTAAAGAAATATCCGATCATTTCCATTGAAGATGGTATGGCTGAAGACGACTGGAAAGGATGGAAGCTGCTGACCGACCGGATTGGTAAGAAGGTGCAGCTTGTAGGGGATGACCTGTTTGTAACCAATGAGAAGAGGTTGGAAAAAGGAATCGATCAGAGGGTAGCCAATGGATTGCTGGTGAAGGTCAATCAGATAGGTTCTCTCACAGAAACCATTAACGCAGTAACCCTTGCCCAGCGCAATGGATACAATACCATTATGAGCCATCGCAGTGGAGAAACAGAAGATACCACAATTGCTGATCTGGCAGTAGCGCTTAACTGTGGCCAGATAAAAACAGGAAGTGCAAGCCGTACAGACCGTGTGGCTAAATACAACCAATTGATAAGGATTGAAGAAAATTTGGGTGAAAACGCTGTATTTCCAAAAGGAAAAATTACATTTGGAAAAGGATAACCTGTTTCTTAACCTGTTAATTTCGTACTCTTGAAATATCTGAAGAGAATCATAGCGAACAAATATCTGCTTACGCTGGTGGCATTTGTGATCTGGATGTTTTTTTTCGATAGAAATGATGTGCCTACACAGATAAATCGTATTCAGGAACTAAACGACCTCGAAAATGCAGAAACTTCGATGACCCGGCAAATCAGTGACACCCGAAAAGAACTGGAGAGCCTGAAGAGCAGCCCCGAAATGCTGGAAAAGTATGCACGGGAAAAATATTTGATGAAAAAGCCTAATGAGGATTTATTCGTGGTTGAGACTGTTATTGAAAAGTAATTTTCCATTTATATACAATAATTAACCGGTTATTGCGTTTTTAATAGCGGATAACAAAAATTATTGATTATTAAAGCCATTAAAGTTATGACTGAAATTACTCAGGAAGATCTGCTCAGATATGCGTATGGAGAGACTTCCAGCCAAAAGACAGCACTTATTAAGGAGGCGCTAGAGCGTGATTTTGAATTGAGGGCATCATTTGAAAACATCCGTGCAATGCAACGCAGACTGGATGAAGAAGTGTCGGCTCCCTCGATTGATGTGATCGAAAGAATTATGGATTATGCTTCGCGCAAGCAGAAGAAAGTTGAAATACATTAGTCGTCCGAAATGATTAATTTAGAGGCTGCTCCGCTGATGGGCAGCCTTTTTTATTAATGACGCTCAAAGAAAAATACCGATTCGTAATTGCTTATTTTCTGAAGAAGTCCCCTGAGGCCACCACAGAGCTTTTATACGATAATCCCTATCAGTTACTGGTGGCTGTGATACTTTCAGCCCAATGTACCGACAAAAGAGTGAACCTGACTACCCCTGCATTGTTTGATGCCTATCCTGATTTTGAGTCATTGAGTACTGCCAGTCAGGAAAATGTCTTTTCGCTCATCAGAAGTATTTCATATCCAAACAATAAGTCAAAGCATCTGGTGGGGATGGCACAGATGGTTGTACATGATTTTGGAGGTAAACTCCCTATGACTGTGCAGGAATTGATGAAATTGCCGGGGGTAGGACGCAAAACTGCCAATGTGATTACCTCCGTCCTGGACAATCAGCCCAATATGGCAGTAGATACCCATGTATTCAGAGTGGCAAACCGGATAGGGTTGGTGAAGGCAAAGACCCCTCTGGAGGCAGAGAAGCAACTGGTTAAAAATATACCAAAAGACCTGATTCATCTGGCTCACCATTGGTTAATACTTCATGGTCGTTATATTTGCGTAGCAAGAAAGCCCAAATGTGAGGTCTGCGGGCTCCGTGAAGTGTGTAATTACTACCGCAAAAACATATTAAAATCGTAAAAAAAACGTTTCTTTACTTTATATAAACCTGCTGATTGAAAGGAACTTAAGATACCCGTTATGAAAACAAGATTATTCGTTATCCTGTTGCTGTTATTTGCGTTTTCAGAAACAAAGGCACAATATTATTTTTTTAATGGCGACTACTACGAAAATAACTTACTGGTAGAAGTAGGAGGCTCTTTCGGCGCAATGAATGCTTTTACGGATCTGGGAGGCCGGCGGGGTATTGGTAAGAAATTCATCAAAGACTTCAATATTAAGAACACCCGCATGCAGGGAGGCTTATTCGTAGGATTGATGTTTAAGAACTCTGTCGGGTTGAGGCTGGAAGCCACATTCGGAAAGATTACGGCTTACGACAGCATTTTGAGGAAAGTGGCTTCAAGTACTAACGGCAGGTATGAACGTAATCTGGAATTTAAAAGCCCGATTGCAGAGGTGGCGTTGCTGGCAGAATTGCACCCGTTTGAAATGTTTGGGAATTATGGAGAAGACAGGTACCCGCCTGAGGTATCGCCATATCTTCTTGGTGGCGTAGGGTATTTTCATTTCAACCCTCAGGCAACACTGAATGGCGGACTGGTAGATTTGCAACCCCTGCATACCGAGGGGCAGGGATTTGTAGAATATCCTAGAGCAAAGGAGTACAGCCTCAATCAAATGTGTTTCCCTATAGGAGCAGGGGCCAGATATGATATTTCCTCTGCTATTAATGTGCGGGTAGAATTAATTTACCGGATCACTTCCACAGATTACCTCGATGATGTGAGCGGCAAATACATTGATCCTTCTGTGTTTCCTAACTATTTATCGGGGTATAAGTTGAACCAGGCTTTATTACTGCACGACCGTCATATTCCGGGAGCCCATTACAGTACTGCGCACCCCGACGGGGTAAGAGGTAACCCAAAGAATAAAGATGGGTATGTGACCATGAATTTTAAGCTGGGACTTACTATTGGAAGAGACCGCAGATAATTTATTCTCTGACTTCTATCTCCTGTTTTTCGAATTGTAGTTTGTGGAGTTTGTAATAAGCTCCTTTCCGTGCGATGAGTTCGTCGTGTGTTCCTGATTCCATAATTCTTCCCTGATCGAGCACAATGATTCTGTCGGCCTTTCTGATGGTGGACAGCCTGTGGGCAATCACTATGGAAGTGCGTCCCCTGATCATAGTGTCAATAGCGTTTTGGATCAGTCGTTCACTCTCGCTGTCGATGGATGAAGTGGCTTCGTCCAGTATTAAAATTGCCGGATCGTAAAGCAATGCTCTGATAAATGAAATAAGTTGTCGCTGACCAAGAGATAGTGTAGCTCCCCGCTCCATCACTTTGTAATCGTATCCGCCCGGTAGTCGCATTATGAAATCATGGACGCCGATGGCCTTTGCAGCCTCAATCACTTTGTCCTTTGGAATGTTATTATTTCTGAGAGTAATATTGTCAAGTACTGAACCGCTAAATAAAAATACATCCTGTAAAACCACGGCTATCCTGCTGCGTAGGTATTCGAGATCATAGTCGTATATACTTACGTCATCCATTTTGATGCTACCGCGATTGATTGTGTAGAATCTGTTGATTAAACTGATGATAGACGTCTTGCCGCTGCCTGTATGTCCTACCAGCGCAATGGTTTCACCTGCCCTCGCTTCAAAAGAAATATCTTTTAGAACGTATTTGTCGTTGCCGTAAGAGAACCATACATCTGTAAAAGTGAGTTTACCCTTCGTCTGTGCGGGAATATAAACCGATTTGGAAGTGTCAGTAACATCGGGGTTGTCGAGCACCTGAAACACGCGTTCTCCCGCAACCATCCCCATCTGCAGCGTATTGAATTTGTCGGCAATTACGCGAAGCGGACGAAAAAGAAGGTTGAGGTACATTATGAAAGAAATAATCACACCTGCGTCTGCTGAATAGTTCCCTCCCCACCATACCAGCAGGCCAATCGATACCGCTAATACAATTTCGACTACCGGAAAGAAAACAGAATATGCGAAGATGGCCCGAATGTTGGCACGGCGGTGACTGTTATTTATTTCTCTGAACTTGGCAAATTCTCTTTTTTCTGAAGTATAGGCCTGCACTACATGCATTCCCGAGAGGTGTTCCTGGACGAAAGCATTGAGCGCAGCCACCGCGTTTCTGACTTTAATAAAGGATTTGTTTACGCTTTCCTTGAAGAAATAGGTAGCAATAATCAGAATCGGGAACGGCGCAAGGCTGATCAGCGAAAGCCTCCAGTCCACCCCAAACATAAACAACAGAATGGAAACGATCGAGAGCAGGTCGGCAATTATGGGAATCAGGCCATCAGAGAATACATTGTTTACTGCTTCAATATCGTTGATGGTACGGGTTGTGAGTGTGCCGATAGGTGTCTTGTCATATTGCCTCAGATTGAAGCTCAGCACTTTATTAAACACCTTCAGGCGCAGATCATTGACGACATACTGCCCCAGCCACGAAGTGATGAAGCCGAAATAGAATCGCAGTAAGGTTTCAATTAACAACAAGCCTACCTGAATTACTGTGATCATAATCAGCCAGAAAGTGTTCTTGTCCTGGATGAAATGATTGATGGTGTATTGAATCAGGTAGGGCCTTACGGGTGAGATGATGGCCAGAATGACAGACAGAAAGATCGAAAGGAAAAACTTCTTTTTATATGGTGCCGCCAGCCGGATGATCTTCGTCAGCACCTTGAAATCCAATATTTTTTTCTTGTCGTTCATTATCCGGTTCCTGCAAATTTAGTTGAAAAGCACTGTTGGGTCAGGCAGTAAGTGGAGAGCTAATGAGACTTTAGGAATGATGTGTACATTGTGGGGTTTCACACAAATTCGTCAACAAGCTGGTTCCATTCCTCCTTCAAAGAAATTTTTGGGGATTCAGAGTCTTCTCCAGCCTTCCAGTACCAGTAATCAGCATTGGCAAGGTCTCCTTCTTTACGATGCAGGTAGGCATGAATTCGTGCCGCTTTAGAGTCGTCAATTGCCTGGATTATTTCGTGTGCACGTTGCCAGTTTCCTTTCGCATCGTACCACAATGCCTGTGCATACAGCGAAATATGTATGGGTGGTTCATCTTCCTTCAGGGAATGCAAAAAAGAATCTTTATCCATAAGAATTCAAAGATACTCTTTAAGGCTAAGAGGAATTTTTTATCTTGCCTGACATTTAAAAATTAACAGGTTTTGAAAGTTCTAGTTTTAGGGTCAGGAGGCCGCGAACACGCGATTGCATGGAAACTACTGAGAAGCAGTACACCGGTGGAATTGTTTATAGCACCGGGAAACGCAGGTACGGCGGCATTGGGAACTAATGTGACATTGAATCCGAATGATTTTGCTGCCGTAAAAACATTTTGCCTTGAAGCACATATTGAGATGGTCGTAGTGGGGCCGGAAGAGCCTTTGGTAAGAGGTATATATGATTATTTTAAGGAAGATGAGGCGTTGCGACATATCATTATTACAGGGCCCTCGGCCAAAGGAGCGCAGCTGGAGGGGAGTAAGGCATTTGCTAAAGCGTTTATGATGCGGCATCAGATACCTACAGCAGCCTATCGTGAGTTTGATGAAAATAGCTACGAGGAGGGGGTTAGCTACCTCAGGAATCACACATTGCCTATTGTGTTAAAGGCAGATGGACTCGCAGCGGGGAAGGGGGTGCTTATTTGCAGCTCCACTGAAGAGGCTATTAATGAATTCTCTTCGATGGTACGGGAATCAAAGTTTGGCGACTCAGGGAAGAAAGTGGTGGTGGAGCAGTTTCTGGATGGAATTGAGCTGAGTGTATTTGTCTGCACGGATGGTGCACAGTATGTGATGCTTCCCGAAGCTAAGGATTATAAGAAAATAGGGGTGGGAGACACAGGTTTGAACACGGGAGGTATGGGAGCTGTGAGCCCGGTGCCTTTTGCCACTCCTCATTTCATGCAGAAAGTCATTGACAGAATTGTTGACCCTACCATTGCCGGACTCCGGCAGGAAAATATAGATTACAAAGGTTTTATCTTTTTCGGGCTGATAAAAGTAGATGATGAACCTTATGTGATTGAATATAACTGTCGTTTAGGCGATCCGGAAACCGAAGTAATCCTGTTGAGGTTTAGGAATGATTTCGTGGAGTTACTTAAGGCAATGCACGAGGGTAATCTTTCCGGAATCACTCCTGATATTGATAAAAATACAGCTGTAACCATAATGGCGGTGAGTGGTGGCTACCCCAGCACTTATTCTAAAGGATACCCTATAGCTTTTAACTATCTGAATAATCCTATGGAAATTAAGCATATTGATGAAGAGGGAGGTGTGGAGGTATTCCATGCCGGTACGCGATTGGAGGGCGATGAGGTATTGACTAATGGAGGCAGGGTGCTGGCGGTATCTTCTTTGGCAGGCGCAATTGGTGAATGTCTCGAACTGTCGATGGAAGTGATGGGACAGATTCATTTTGATAAGATGTATTACAGAGAGGATATAGGACATGAATTTGTGGACTGAGGAAAATGGTTCTTCATTTTCCGGCAGTGATATCAGCAGCAACATCTGAAATCCTCTGTTGTTAAGAAATTCCGAAATCAGCATCACAATATCTGTTTGCCTGCTGCATAATTTCTGTGTGGCCTGAAACGTTGATTAATTACTAACATTGCATCCGTTGTTATTCCAATTTATTTCTACAACTTTGCAACCATTATTAATTTCAATATACCTGGAAACAATATGGGTCTTTTTAATTTTTTCACTCAGGAAATCGCTATTGACCTCGGAACTGCTAATATCCTGATCATTCACAATGATACGGTAGTAGTAAACGAGCCTTCGATAGTGGCTCTTGACAGAAATAACCCCAAAAATATACTTGCAGTCGGAAAGAAGGCTCTGATGATGCATGAGAAAACGCATGAAAGCATCAGAACGGTAAGGCCGCTGAAAGACGGTGTAATTGCAGATTTTAACGCTGCAGAGCTGATGATTCGTGAGATGATCAAAAAAATTTATCAGCGCAAACCATTGTTCCCGCCAAGCTGGAGGATGATGATCTGTATTCCCAGTAGCATCACAGAAGTTGAGAAGAGGGCAGTGAGGGATAGTGCCGAGCAGGCCGGAGCTAAGGAGGTGTACCTTATTCATGAGCCTATGGCTGCAGCACTGGGTATAGGGATTGATGTGGAAGAGCCGGTGGGTAATATGATTATTGATATCGGTGGAGGTACTACAGGAATTACTGTGATTGCACTTGCCGGAATTGTATGCGATCAATCTATCAGAGTGGCAGGTGATGAGTTTACGGCAGATATCATGGAGGCCTTGAGAAGATACCACAGCCTGCTGATTGGAGAGCGTACAGCCGAACAGATTAAAATTCAGATAGGTGCTGCGATGAAAGATATCGATGATCCTCCTGAGGATATGCCCGTTAATGGAAGGGATTTGGTAACAGGAATTCCGAAGCAGATAATGGTGAGCTATCAGGAAATCGCAGAGGCATTGGATAAGTCTATTTTTAAGATTGAAGAAGGAATCCTGAAGGCACTGGAGACAACTCCTCCTGAACTTGCATCAGACATATATCGCCGCGGGCTTTATATCACCGGAGGTGGTGCGCTTTTGAGAGGGCTGGATAAGCGTCTGGCTGCCAAAATCAAGCTGCCGGTACATATTGCTGACGATCCGTTAAAGAGTGTGGTAAGAGGAACCGGGCTTGCACTGAAGCATTATGACCGGTATCCTTTCATCATGAGATAGGTGGCTCCCGGGAAAATGGAGTCTGCAATCCTGGTGGAATATCCACACATACCGTTTCTTTTGCACACTTTTAAAAATATCTTTGTGCTGCATTATACTTTGGTGTAAGTTTCAGCACAGTAATAACAGATATAGCTCTAAAAGGAAGTATCCTCAATGCGTAACATCATCGTTTTTATTCGGGTGTATTTCACTTTCTTCATCTTCATCTTCTTTTTAGGTTTGTCGCTCGCACTTCTGTTCAGGTACAACAAGTATCATAATGCAGTGTATTCGGAGGCTGCCAGTGAGATCACGGGAATGCTGAGTACCCAGTACAACAATGTGGCGTATTATTTTGAACTGAAGCGGGTGAATGATTCGCTTGTTAAAGCCAATGAGGCCTTATACAATAAGTTAAAAGCAGATTTTGAAATAGCAGACACGGCGGAGAATGCGATCATTGATGCACTCAGCGTGGATTCATTGAATGTGTTCAGAAAATTCCTTTACAGGGAGGCTAAGGTGGTGCGTAATTCTGTAAGTCAGCCTAATAATTACATCATTGTACACAGAGGGCGTAATCAGGGAGTGAGGGATGAAATGGGCGTGATTGCACCGAACGGAGGGGTAGTGGGAACCGTAGTGCAGTCCAGCAGTAATTTTTCAATGATTATGAGCTTGCTTCACAGCCAGAGTAATGTAAGTGGAAGGCTTAAAAAAGGAGGAGAGACGGGAACAGTAATCTGGGATGGAAAGCACCGGAATGTATTGCTGCTAAAGGATATTACGAAATCAGCCAGGATAAGCCAGGGTGATTCAGTGATTACGAGCGGCTTTTCTTACAAGTTTCCGGAGGGGTTGATGCTGGGTACTGTAATCGATATCATTAACGACAAAAGCAGCAGTACTTATACTGTAAGGATAAAGCCTGCAGTTGATTTTGAAGACCTTCAGTTTGTGTATCTGATCGAAAATTTACAGGCTGCTGAGCCAAATGAGCTACAGAAAAATATTAAGAACAAATGAGTACGCTGGTCAGAAATATAGTGCGCTTTATCCTGTTTATCCTCGTACAGGTGTTTGTGCTTAACCAGATTCCTCCACTGCACCATCTGGTGGTTCCTTATTTATATTTTTTGTTTATTCTATGGCTGCCTTTTAAAACAGGCAGAAGAACCCTTTTGGTACTAGGTTTCCTGCTGGGCTTTTCTCTGGATGCATTCACAGGTACTTTTGGTTTGCACTCAGCCCCCTGTGTTGTTATTGCCTATCTGCGTCCGTTCCTGATTAAATTGTTGTTGCCAAGAGAGGAGGTGGAAGTAAATTTCAGAGAGCCATCGGCCTGGAGCCTGGGAGTAGCTCCTTACCTGACTTATGTCACTATTTTGACATTTGTTCATCATACAATCTTGTTTTTTCTCCAGGCATTGCAGACAGGAGGGTTGGTCTATTTCCTGGTGAAGTCACTTTTCTCTACTGCAGTTAGTTTGCTCCTCGTCCTTTTAACAGAATTATTATTTAATAGGAAGCAGGGGCTCAAGGTTAACTTAGTTTAAGTGAATAATTTTGGGTTTCCTATTTACGTTGCAATTGATTAACTTTTGAGCCGTATCTATGTTTAACCAATCTAGAAAAAATATTATTATAGGGATGATTCTTGTGATGGGAATCATCATCATAGCAAGGCTGTTCAGTCTTCAGGTTTCGGACAACAAGTATTCTATCCTGGCTGATGAGCAGGGAAAGTTCAGGAAGGTTGTATATCCTGATCGGGGAATTCTGTTCGACCGGAAAGGTAGAGCTATCCTTAGAAATACGGTGATATACGATTTGATGATTACACCTGGCAAATTGAAAGGGATGCATCTCGATACGCTTTCTTTATGCAGAGTTTTATCGATTGATACTACCGAATTTAACAAGCGTTTGCAGGTTGCAAAGAAAACCTACAGGGCTTCTGTATTTGAAGCGTCTCTTTCGGACGAGGTGGTCGCGCGTGTGAATGAAAGTATGTATAAATGGGAGCCTGCTTTTTACTTGCAGGAACGTCCTGTGCGGGACTATCCCTTTGATGCAGGAGGAAATATTTTGGGATACCTGTCAGAGGTGAGTCCGGCATTTCTCGAAGCACATGAAGGCGAAGGCTATCAGCCGGGAGATTATGCCGGTGTGGCGGGACTCGAACGCACTTATGAAAAAGTACTCATGGGCCAGAGGGGTATTGAGTATTGGAAACGGGATAACAGAAACCGGTTGACGGAGCCTCTGGAAAATAAACGATTTGATACTCCGGCGATCTCAGGGCAGAATCTGCACCTTTCACTGGATATCAAACTCCAGGAGTTAGGTGAATATCTGATGACCAACAAGGTAGGATCTATCGTGGCAATAGATCCGAAGACAGGAGGTGTGCTGGCATTAGTAAGCAGCCCTACCTATAAGCCCAGTCTTTTGACAGGGAGTGACAGGAAGAAACACTATACGGAGTTAGTGTTAGATCCGCGATCTCCAATGTTTAATCGTGCAGTAAACGCTACGTATATGCCTGGCAGTACGTTCAAGACATTGCAGGCGCTGATAGGCCTTCAGGAAGGAGTAATCACTCCCAATACTACCTTCGTATGCACCGGCGCTTATTATGGGTGTGGACGTCCGATGCGTTGCATAGATCCGGGCGTGTTCAAGCTGAAGGAGGCGATTACATGGTCGTGTAATACCTACTTTGCCAATGTAATGCAGCGGACAATCAATAACCCACAGTTTGGATCTGCAGTGGAAGGGCTTAATCAATGGGCAGCCTACATGAGAGGATTTGGACTCGGACACAAACTGGGAATTGATATGCCATCTGAAAAGGGAGGTTTGATTCCGACCCCTGAATTTTATGACAAAATTTATGGAAAAGGAAGGTGGAACTTTTGCACTTTCAGGTCTGTAAGTATTGGGCAGGGAGAGGTGAATGTCACCCCGCTGCAAGTGGCCAACGAGATGGCGTATATTGCCAACAAAGGATGGTTTATTACACCCCACATGGTCGACTCCATTGACGGTGGCGATCAGTATGGATTACTGGACTCTTTCAAATTACGACACTACCCGTTGAATATTTCCGACTCAGTTTTCGAAGCAGTGCATGATGGCATGCAGGGTGTAATGGAGCGCGGTACAGGCGCTGCTGCCAAAGTGCCCGGAATTGTAGTATGTGGCAAGACGGGAACCGTAGAAAACTATTATAAGGGAGTAAAACAAAAAGACCATGCATTCTTTGCAGCATTCGCTCCAAGAGATAACCCACGAATAGCCATAGCCGTAGTGTGTGAAAATGCGGGTTTCGGATCAAGTTCATCGGCACCCATAGCAAGCCTGATGATTGAGCAATACCTGAACGACAGTATCGGCAGCCCTGAAAGAAAGGCGCGTTTAGAAGCTTTGGCTCACACGAATCTGATGCCAAAGCGTATCCTGGATGAGATCAGGAAGAAAGATTCTATCCAGGCTATAAAAAAAGCCGAACTGGAAAGGAAGCAGAAGGAACAGATGAAGAAGGAAAGCCAGGTAGCAGACAACGGAAACCTGAATCCTTCTGTGGAATCAGGGGATCCACGAAAGCATGGCAGGAAGGGTGATGAATCGCATAAAATATCAATGATTTATGGTGCGCTGATTTCCTATCATGAAAATGGAAGTAGCTGGCACTCCAAAGCATAACTGTAGCTCGCACATAATGAAAGAACAAATAGAACTTTCAAAGGGGATCGACTGGGTGATGGTATGGTTTTATATCATATTGGTGTCTATAGGTGTGATATGTATTTATTCGGTGGAGTATCATCAGGGTGATTCCTTTCTTAGCGGGCTGGTCGAGTTAAAGAAAAACTATTCACGTCAGGTATTATTTGTGGGTATAGCCGGGGTAATGGCTATCTTAATATTACTTACGGACAGTAAATTTTTTACGGCAACTGCCAATCTGGGTTATGCCATTGGCATCCTGCTTATTCTTGTAACTTTTGTCGCCGGAAAAGAAATCAATGGAAGCAAGTCCTGGATTCCGCTTGGCTTCTTCAATTTGCAGCCAACAGAGATGTGCAAGATTTTTACAGGGTTGGCTTTAGCCAAATATCTATCGAGGAATGAAACTGATTTTGAGAAACCAAGGGCACAGTTGCTCGCTGCGGCCATCACGCTGTCGCCGGCAGTGCTGAGTGTGCTGCAAAACGAGACAGGGCTTGCGCTTGTCTATTTTGCTTTCCTGATTCCTATGTACAGAGAAGGACTTCCGGGAATTTATCTGATCGTCGGTTTTTCGTTGGCAGTACTTGTGATCTCCACTATTCTGGTCGAGAAGAATCTGCTTGCGATCATTCTGACTTCAATAGCAGCTCTTTCTATTTATTTATTAAGAAGAACTATAAAGCGCAACAAAGGGATTCTCTTTCTCATAATTGTCCTGTGGGTAGTGAGTGTCGGGATTCAGCGATTTGCAGTTCCTTATCTATTTACAAAAGTGTTGAAGCCTTATCAGGTAGAGCGGATAATGAGTACGTTTGGGGTCGACTATGATCCGTCGGTGAGTTTGAAAGATATGACTCCGGAAGAGAAGGCAGAGTATGAACTACAAAAGAAGAAAAAGAAACCGACCGAGAATTATAATGTGAAGCAATCCAAGATAGCTATTGGTTCTGGTGGTTTTTGGGGTAAAGGATTCCTTAAAGGTACACAGACACAAGGTGACTTTGTGCCCGAACAGCATACGGATTTTATTTTTACCAGCGTCGGAGAGAATTTTGGATTCTGGGGAAGCAGTGGAGTAGTGATTCTTTATGTACTTTTTATGTTGAGAATTGTATTTATCGCCGAGCGGCAAAGGAGTAAATTTAGCAGAGTGTATGCCTACAGTGTAGCAGCAATATTATTTTTTCATGTGGCGATAAATATTTGTATGACAGTAGGGTTGGCACCGGTAATTGGCATTACCCTGCCTCTGCTAAGCTATGGTGGATCGTCCCTGCTTACATTTACGATTATGTTATTTATTCTGATCAGGCTGGATGCTGACAGGCAAATGATATTGAGGTAATGATAGAAAAATTATTGAGATGAAGATAATTCCACTTAGTGAAGGAGCATTTACGGTAGATCAGACGAAGAAATTTATTCCATTCGATCTTGCAAAAGATGATTTGCACGAGAGAAGCAGGGGCAGCCTTCTGGTAGAGATTCAGCCTTTCGTGGTGATAACTTCCGAAGATATTCTGCTGTTGGATACCGGGCTGGGGTATGCGAATGATAGCCACACGATGCAGATTCATCAGATACTTGCATATCACGGCATACTGCCTGAAGATATTACTAAAGTGCTGATGTCGCATTTGCATAAAGACCATAGCGGTGGTATGCTGCTTCCTGATAAAAAGACGAGCGCCTTCTCAAGAGCTACCTATTATATCAACCGGCAGGAATGGGACCTGGCGCTGAGTGAGACCTCCTCCTATCACCCTGAAGATTTTAGAAATCTGAATACTTCGCAGATTCATTTTGTAGAAGGGAGTGGTCATATCTCTGATACTATAGAGTATATTTTTACAGGTGCTCATTCTCCATACCATCAGGCTTTCAGGATAAAGGAAAACGAGGAAGTGATTTTTTTTGGAGGGGATGTGGCGCCCAGAATGATGCAGATGAAGAACCGGTATAAAGCGAAGTATGATTACCAACCTGAAGAAGCCATGCTCCTACGTCAGAAATGGATGGAGGATGCAAGGCAGGACCATCGTACTTTTCTCTTTTATCACGATATTAAGTACCCGTATTATCAGTTTAAAGGATGAGGCTGGTTCTTGTATAATGCAGCTATATTTTCAGGTAACACTTTTTATTCTTTTTTGAAACGGGCTATTGCACTTCCATTTTTGTTAACATACCTGACAAAATAAATTCCCGAAGCCAGTGTGGAAATGTCTATTTCCTGAATAGGGTCAGCAGAAACCTCTTTCCTGGTTAAGATCCTCCCGCTCAGGTCAAAGATTTGTAATTGGGATCTGGAATCAGGCACTCTGCCGAGGTGGAGACGCAGTTTATCTTTCCCGGGATTGTTTATTATATAGAAGTTTTTTTGTGAGTTATTTTCGATATTAACGACTATCGTAGGTGAGTATGAGAATTTATTGTCAATATCAAGTTGTTTGATGCGGTAAAACACTTTCCCTGTGGCAGGATTCTTGTCAATGAAGGTGTAAAGGGACCTTCCTGTTGAGTTATGGCGGGGCTCAATGCTGCCTGCTTTCTTAAAAGAATGGCCATCGATACTTCGCTCTATTACGAAAAGAGCTACATTTTTTTCCGCGGCAGTCTCCCATTTAAGTAATACGCTATTGTCGTTTTGTAATTGTCCTGAGAAAGATATCCATGTTAAGGGCAGGGTACCCTCTAATGAAAAGAGCCTTGCCATCGTTAGCGAGGTGGGGTTGATGGTTCGGATATAAAGTGTATGCATGGTTCCTTTTGAAAGGCTGCTTACATCGATTGCCAGTGTATAGTTGTTAAGTTCCGTGGTTGGGGAGATGAACTTAAGAGTGCCATTTCCCACCCCCGGGTCCTCATCAAAGAAATATTCGATTGCTTCAATGGGTGATTCTTGTTGGGATGCCGGGATTTGAAAGTCCTGAGATACTTTGTAGAGTTGGAAATTATTAGTCTGACTCCAGGCATTATTTTTATTTCTGGCCCTTACATATAAAGTGTGTAGCCCGTTTGGAAGCGATGAAGCATCAATAGCTGTCGAGAGGTCGGCTACGACTGTGCATGGTGAAAAGTGTACGGTAACCCCATTACCAAATCCCGGGTCGTTATCGAATGTATATTCAATAGAAGTCACACCGAAGGGAATGGGATTGGAGGGTAATAAATAGTTATCCAGAGGTGTGGTCTGCGCCCCGGCAGAAAGCATGAGCACGGGTACTGAAAGAAAGGCGATAATTGTTTTGAATGTACACTTCATGAGTTTACCGGCTTTAGTGAGAGGCAATGCTTAGAGTGATATTTACAGTGGGCGTGCTAATGAGGTTTGGAATATCAGCAGAAAAAATACTGGGGATTGGTGGCATACCGGACAGCACATAAGGAGCGCTGCCTCCAAATGCGCCGCAATCGATCATTGTACTGTTTATACTGCCACCTTTCAATCCTGGCGAACCGGCTTTTAGTTTAAATCGGTTGTCCTTTGAAAATCCTTCTGAGGGACTCTGGTCTCCATCATTCCAGTTAACAAACACTTGCTCCATTTCGGTATTTTGAACGTTGTTACCTGCAGACGGAAATGCAGTATTTGATATGATGTTGTTATAGTATTGATTGAGGGCCAGGTTGCTGGCTCCCATGCTGGGCGCCTGGATAATGTTGTTTTGAAAGAGTACATTCCTGCAAATGAAGGCGACAGAGCCTGTTTTTGTATCAGGCAGAAAGGTGTTATTAATAGCGTAAATACTTGTGTTGTCAATATTTCCTGAAAAGTTGAAACCTTTACTGAAAAATATGTTGTTATAGACAAGCACATTGTTTGCAGTTGAGGTTGCTTCTCTTGAATTAATACCGTAGATAAAGTTTTGCCGGATGGTATCATAGTCGGCCGTGGTATTAGGTTTGTCACCAAGGCGGAGCCAATTTTCAATATAGCATCTTTCGATAGTCAGATGAGTATCATTAAGATCAATTGTGCCGGTAATCTGGAGTCCGGAAGCTTTGCTTCCGGAACTTCCTTGATCAAAACTGAGAGACTGGATTTTTGCGGGATCTTTTAACCATTGGGTTTTTTCGTTTGCTATGTCTGTAAGAAAATAGCCTGTTCCAATGATTATTATTTTCTTATTTATGGTTGCGGCGTTGTACGTAGTCGGAGAGCCTTCCAGGTAAATACTGTCGCCGTGGCTCACGAGTGGTGAGATCATAGCCTCACTAAGTTGTTTAAAATCTGACTGGACTTCTGGGTTGTTATTTACCCGCCAGATTTTGGCCTCGCTCATCAGAAATGCGAAGAGAGATAGTAAGAGTAGCAGTGTGTGTTTTTTCATCGCAATTTTAATTTTGAGAAGTAAGACTTTGCATGCTCAGGGAACATAAACTTACCTCAAAAAAGAGCGTTATATAAATGAAATTGAACGCAAACGTTTGCATAATTTCCTTCTTTACTCCTTTTCAATGAGTTGTGTTTCTACATACACTTTAAAAAAAGCAGATGGTTCACTGGTAATTACATTCTTTTGCTGGATAAGGTCTAATAAAATTTCTGTTGATTTTTCGCCCTGCCGGTAAGGGAACTGCTCAACGGAGGCGCTGGGGCCATATTCCATAAATTTCAGGATAGGCATATTTGCATAGCTGACAAATTCCAGATCCTTCTTATACTTATTTGTCTTCCGTAAATGGTTGATTACATATATCGCTGTAAAATCATTAAACGTAATTATGGCAGTGGGTGGTTTCTTTTTCGCCAGGAGAGTTTCAATCGCATTTATTGTTCCTGCCTCGGATAAATCGCTCGAAACAATCAGCGACCGGTCGATCTTGAGCCTTTTCATCGTCAATGCCCTGAAGTAACCGTCCTCTCTTTCCATGCTGGCAAAAAGAGAAGGAGGGCCGTTAATGAGTCCAATGGTTCTGTGCCCTTTTCTGAGGAGATAGTTCATGGCCTCGATAGTTCCGTTTCTAAGATCACAGACTACATAGTGAATATTCTTCTGGTGGGGGATACAGTCAAAATATACTACAGGAAGGTGGTTTCTCTTTAGTGCATCCAGATGAGAATAGTTCATCGTCTTTTTGCTTATTGAAATGAGTAATCCTTCTACTCGGTGGTGTAGCATTCTCTCGACGAGTTCTTTTTCCTTTTCCTCAGTATCAAGTGATTGTCCAAAGATTATTTTATAATTTCTCTGCGTGGCAATGTTTTCTATGGCACTTAA
>JACFNA010000296.1 GCA_019455085.1 Chitinophagaceae bacterium | reverse complement strand
AGTACAGTGGCTAAATTTATCGGAGATACCCATTAAGTACATCTTTGGACAGGTGATTGTTTAATTTAAAGGGCGGATTTTACACTTGTTAAAATTCGCCCTTTTGTTTTTCTGAGCCACCCGGCGGGCGTAGCTGTGTATTTTATCTGCTAATTTTGCAGTATGACAAGGGTAGTAGTAGGCTTATCAGGAGGCGTGGACTCCAGTGTGGCTGCATATCTTTTGAAGGAAAAAGGATATGAGGTGATTGGTATGTTTATGCGCAACTGGCATAATAATGATGTGACGCTGGAAAGCGAGTGTCCATGGATTGATGACTCTAACGATGCACTGTCGGTGGCAGAAAGATTAGGGATACCATATTATGTAATTGATTTAAGCAAAGAGTATAAGGAACGGATTGTGGATTATATGTTTGCTGAATATGAAAAAGGCAGAACACCCAATCCAGATGTACTGTGTAACAGGGAAATCAAATTTGATGTGTTCCTGAAGGCAGCAATGAAATTGGGAGCCGACTTTGTAGCTACCGGCCACTATTGCAGGAAAACGACAGATGAAAATGGAAGGCATCACCTGCTGGCAGGAAAAGATCCGGACAAAGACCAGTCTTATTTTCTTTGTCAGTTAAATCAGGATCAATTGGCGAAATCTCTTTTTCCTATCGGGGATTTGATGAAGTCAGAAGTACGGGGAATTGCCCATAAGGCAGGGCTATCTACGGCTGATAAGAAAGACTCGCAGGGATTATGCTTTATCGGAAAGGTAGATCTGCCCACATTCCTGCAGCAGCAACTGGAACCCCGGGATGGAGATATAATTGAAATAGACCCTGCCCTGGATAAATTGCAGGAATATCACCAACTGGAAGCTACGGCTGAGAATGTGCAGGAACTTGCAAAGCCTTTTAGCTTTGAACGGAGCGAGGGTATAAAGGTTGGAGCCCATTCAGGTGCTCATTTCTATACGATCGGGCAACGAAAAGGAGTGCATATCGGCGGAAGGCCCAATCCCTCGTTTGTATTACAGACTGATACCGTTAATAATATCGTGTATTCAGGACAGTTAGGAAGCCATCCGGGACTCAACCGAAGAGCGTTAAAGATTAATGCGGATGAGGTTCACTATGTGAATCCCGACTATGAGTTAAAGGTTGGAGATACTCAGGCAGCCGGGGTGCGGATTCGCTACCGGCAGCCTTTGCAAAGGGCTACGCTTATCCGGAAAGAAGACGGGCTTTATATTTTGTTTGATGAATTGCAGCGCGGTATCGCCGAAGGCCAGTTTGCTGCGTGGTATCAGGGAGATGAGCTGATTGGCTCAGGCGTGATTTCCTGAAATATAATCTGAGAAATGTATATACAGGCTCGGCAGGCAGAATCCGGCTGTGGGTAAGGGCCAGACGGTATTTTCGAGGACATGACGTGCTTTTAGTGTATTGCCGGGATGAAACCGGGTTTCTTTTAAGGAATGCCCCTATCCAGGCACTTTTTTACCATCAGCCGGGGTTAACAAAAGAATATACTTTCGTATAATCAATAGTTGTACTTTCGCTCCGCCTAATTGTTCCTCACATTATAATTTTGAGCCACAGGGTTAACGCTGTTATTATTCAAACTCAACTATAATCTGATACAATATTTTTTTATGCCAACTAATGAACTTTAATGCCAAGAGTCACCTATAATAACAAGCAGGCTACCTTCTTTCCTGCTTTGAAAAAAGATATTGATGCTTATTTCAAAGAAAATAATTTAAAGAAAACCGGTAACTGGAAGCTCTTTTCCAAGACCGTTATTTTTCTGCCGTTGGCAGTGTTTTTATATTTGATGCTACTGATGCTGCCGATGCCGGGCTGGGTGGCTATTTTGGTTTGTGCTGTGTTGGGGCTGGTATTGGCATTGATCGGATTTAATGTGATGCATGATGCCTGTCATGGTTGCTATTCCTCAAGGCCATGGGTGAATGAGATACTGGGATATACACTAAATCTGATTGGAGGAAATAGTTTTATCTGGAAGCAGAAGCACAACATCCTGCATCATACCTATACCAATGTAGATGGGTTGGATGATGATATAGCGGTGAGTCCTTTTATCAGGTTGTGCAGTACGCAGCGGTGGGTGCCCATTCACAGGATTCAGCATATCTATGCTCCGTTTCTTTATTCGCTGAATACGATATTCTGGATGATGTGGCAGGATTTTCAGAAGTATTTTACCAAAAAGGTATATCGGTCCAAGCTGCCGGTGATGTCCCGTAAGGAGCACGTAATTTTTTGGGTGAGCAAGGTGTTTTATGTACTTGTGTATATGGTGATTCCCATATTGGCGCTCGGTTGGTTTAAATGGCTGATTGGGTTTCTGGTTCTCAATGCGGTTATGGGTTTAGGCACTTCTATAATCTTTCAACTGGCGCATGTGGTGGAGGAGACAGAGTTTTCTTATGTGGGAATTGACGACACCATTACCATTGAAAACGAGTGGGCTGTGCACCAGGTGAAGACTACGGC
>JACFNA010000027.1 GCA_019455085.1 Chitinophagaceae bacterium | reverse complement strand
CACAAAGTATCAGTGCAGGTGGCGGCACGGGAACTTAGGTATCAGTGGTTCGGGGAATTGCTGAAAACCAAATCATCTCCGGTATGGTTATTAACCGCCCATCATGCAGATGATAATGTGGAAACGCTCCTGATGAATTTTTTCAAGGGGACAGGTATCCAGGGGCTGCAGGGGATACATCCTAAATCAGGCCGCATCATCCGCCCGTTATTGTTTGCCATGAAACAGGAGATATTGGGCTTTATTGCATCAAGAGGTTTGTCATTTGTAGAAGATTCATCCAATCTTTCCGAGAAATATACAAGAAATTATTTCCGCCACACATTAATACCTGCCGTGCAGAAGGTGTTTCCGGATGTGGTGCATAACCTTACAGAAAATATAAAGCGCTTTAGCGATATTGAAATATTGTATCGGCAGTCGGTGGAGCGAAGCGTGGATAAATTGGCAGAATTTAAGGGAAATGAGTTGCATAGTCCCGTGTTGAAGCTTCAAAATACACCGGCTATGAGAACGGTGCTTTATGAAATCGTAAAAGGGTATGGTTTTCTGCCTTCACAATTGGATGACATCATTCATCTGTTAGATGCGGAAACCGGAAAGTATGTTTCTTCCTCCGGTTATCGAGTAATCAGAAACAGGGTATGGGTAATTATTGCACCCTTGTCTGGTGAGGAAAGTGATCATCTGATAATTGATGAAGACGCAAAGGAGGTTCATTTTGCGCAGGGGGAATTGAGGGTTAGTAAATATACATGGAATCAGGATGCAGTAATAAATACAGACCCCATGGTAGCTATTCTTGATGTTACTGAAGTCCGCTTTCCATTGATGCTCAGAAGATGGAGAAGGGGGGATTATTTTTATCCGCTCGGTATGCGAAAGAAGAAGAAGGTCAGCCGCTTTCTGATTGATGAAAAACTTTCTCCTACGGAAAAAGAAAGAGTGTGGGTGGTGGAGAGTGGCCGGCGGATATTGTGGCTGGCAGGCCTGCGGATAGATGATCGTTTTAAAATCACTCCCTCAACAAAAGAGGTTTTAGAAATTCGCTTTAATAAGTCTGAAACAACTGATCGAGCCGCATATTCTTCACCTGGAAAATAAAGTTGTCGAGCACCGGAAAGCTGGAAAAGAGCTTGCTGGTTACAATCAGAAACACCACACCAAACAGCGCGCCCCAAAGGTGTGCATTATGGTTGATATTGGTGCCACCCTTTTTACCCAGATAATAGGATACTACTACATACAGAATCCCGAAAATAAATCCGGGGATAAAGAAAGGCAAAAAGATCAGCCCGATTCCCTGCAAAGGATTGAGCAGGATATATGCAAAGACTACTCCGGATACAGCTCCGGATGCACCCAGGCTGCGATACTGATGGTTTGTACTGTGTTTGTTATAGTCAGGTATTACACAGGCGATTAGTGCCAACAGGTACATGGCGAGATAGAAGAACTTACCGGAGCCTTCACCAAAGATGGTGAGGAATGCTTTTTCAGTAAACTCGCCAAACAGATAAAATGCGTACATGTTAAAAGCCAGATGCATAAAGTCTGCATGGATAAATCCATAAGTCAGGAAGCGGTAATACTGATTCTTTTCCCGGATAATAGCCGGATAAAAAATCAGGTCGTCCATAATCTTTCTGGAATTGAATGCAAAAAGAGAGACTAAGGTGGTAATGATGATTACGAGTACGGTGAGCGATAGATGCATAAATTCTGTTAGGTAGCCAAACCTACAAAAAATAGTTAGGAGTGGTGATATTTTTCGTTCCTGATAATGGTGCAGGCTCTATATACCTGCTCTGCAAGTATCAGTCTGACGAGCTGATGAGGAAAGGTGAGTTTAGAGAGGCTCCAGACAAAATCAGCCTTATCTAAAATGATTTGATGAAATCCGAACGCACCTCCAATGACGAACACCAGATTTTTAGTGCTTTGAAATGATTGCTTTTCTATCAGCGATGCAAGTTGTGGCGAATCAGTCTGTTTTCCGTGTTCGTCGAGTGCGATCAGATAGTCACCCGGCTTTAGGGTTTGTAAAATAAGATCAGCTTCAGCCTTCATCAATTCGGCCTGGTTGGTTATTTTAGGAGCGGGAATCAGGTTCCATTCGATCGGGAAATAATGGCGGATTCTTCCTGTGAAATCATCTATGGACATCCTGAGTTGAGGGTCATGCGTTTTGCCTATTGCACGGAATGATATTTTCATCTTGGGCAAAATTGATATTCGCGAAAGTAATGTTCATTTTGCAAAGCGGTGGACATGTGATTAGGTTACATTTGTAGATATGTATCCATTTGGTTTTCGGCAATGCCTGTGTCTGTTGATCGCTCTTACTCTTTTTGGTATGTCCTGTAAGAAGGGGCAGGAGCCTGATTCGCAGCCACCGGCTTTAATGGTAAAAGGGGCAGATGTCAGTTGGCTTACCGAAATGGAAGACCAGGGAAAGAAATTTTATAACGCTTCCGGTACTGAGGAGGATCTGCTTGCAATTTTGAAAGGTGTGGGGATGAATGCCATTCGGTTGAGGGTGTGGGTAGCGCCACAGGATGGATATAATGCACCCGAAGATGTGCTTGTAAAGGCGAAGCGGGCCACATCGGCAGGTATGGATGTGTTGATAGATTTTCATTATAGCGATAGCTGGGCCGATCCCGGGCAGCAGGCCATCCCTGCGTCGTGGACAGATCACAGCCTGGCGGCTCTCAGGGAGCAGGTAGCTGCGCATACGGTAGCAGTTCTTTCCCAATTGAAACAGGCAGGCGTGCCGGTGCGATGGGTGCAGGTAGGCAATGAAACCAATGATGGGATGTTGTGGCCCACAGGAAAAGCTTCAGTAGATATGGCTTCGTTTGCTTCGCTTATCGATAGCGGATACGGTGCGGTAAAGTCTGTCTATCCACAGGCAAAAGTTATTGTGCATCTGTCCAATGGTTTTGACAATTCTCTTTTCAGATGGATGTTCGACGGGTTGAAGGCCAATGGCGCCCGCTGGGATGTGATAGGGATGTCAATTTATCCTGCGGTGCACAACTGGAAGTTGCTTAACGAGCAGGCGCTGGCTAATATGAACGATATGGTTACACGGTACGATAAGGAGGTAATGATGGTGGAGTGTGGCATGCCGTGGGATCAGCCGCTGGATGCACGTCAGTTCCTGGCTGATTTAATACAAAAAGTGCAGTCTGTAGAGAAGGGGAGGGGCTTAGGAGTATTTTATTGGGAGCCTGAAGCGTATGGTAATTGGAAAGGATATACACTTGGTGCATTTGATAATTCGGGAAAGCCCACTGTAGCATTGGATGCTTTTAGATAGTCTGGCAGTGTTCCGTATGTTCCGGATATTGAAATTTTGGGTGAAAGAATTGCGTATAGAACCTGACTGGTTTCTACGGAAATTTTTTGAACGATTCAGATATGCCCGGCGTATCACGAGTGCCTTACTGGTTCAAAGACTATTGTCACCGTGATTCCTTTTTCAGTTTATAGCCTACATCGTTCTTTACTTCGTTAATGATAAACAGCGTATGTGTATTGCCGATGCTCGAAATTGTAGTTAGCTTGTTCACCATAAAATCATGATAGTCGTCCATGTTTTTAAATGCGGCCTTCAGCACATAGTCGTAATCGCCACTGATGTGAAAGCACTCTTTAATCTCGTCGATAGCCTTTATTTGTTTTTCAAATTCCTCAATATTTTGCTGTGAATGGCGCACCAGTCTTATCTGGCAAATTACCAGCAGTTCTTTCCCTAAGATTTTTCTATCGAGGATAGCAGCGTAGTTTCGTATGAGCCCGTTCTTCTCCAGTTTTTTAATTCGCTCAAATACTGCGGTGGGCGATAAGTGCAGGATAGTACCCAATTCCTTGTTGGTAATCTTGGCATCATTTTGAAGTTCGTTGAGGATTCTTATATCTGCTGAGTCCAAATGCATCCGAATTATTTTTTGTTTAGAATTTGATTTCCCGACAGTCTATTAATTTTAATCTATTTAATGTCAATCGAGTAGATTAATATTCTATTAATAGCTTAAAATTATGAAAGTTTTATTTTACTATGGAACTTTGTCTTAAAAATAAACAAGGTAATTATGAAAAACTTTCATCCGGCAGACAAAATTCAGGATCTGCAATATTTTGGAGAATTTGGAGGGGTGAACCCATCTGTTTCAGATTCTTCCACTTATACCTTTCTTTCGGCTAAGACCATGTTTGATACGTTTGAAGGTAATGCCGATGGTTGCTATCTCTATTCCAGGCATGCTACTCCCAGTAATCTTTATCTGGCACAGGCGCTTGCTGCAATGGAAAATACAGAGGCCGCCAATGTTACTGCTTCCGGAATGGGCGCTATTAGTACCGTATTATTGCAAATCTGTAAGGGTGGAGACGAGATTGTTTCCAGTCGCACCATTTACGGTGGCACCTACGCCCTGATGAAAAATTTTCTGCCCCGGCTGGGAATCAAAACCAGATTTGTGGATATCAACAACCTAAAAGAAGTGGAAGCGGCTATCACGCCCGCTACCAGGCTTATATATTGCGAATCAGTAAGCAATCCGTTATTGGAAGTAGCTGACCTTCCTTCGATCTCATTGGTATCACGGAAACACAATCTGAAATTTGTGGTAGATAATACTTTTTCACCGCTGGTGATTACCCCTGCTAATTATGGGGCTGACGTGGTAATACATAGTCTTACCAAATTTATTAACGGAAGTTCTGACACAGTCGGTGGGGTGATATGTGCCACTCAGGAATTTATTGATGAGCTGAGAAACGTAAACGATGGTGCCTGCATGTTGTTAGGGCCCACAATGGACAGCCTGAGGGCTGCAGGTATATTAAAAAATCTGCGAACATTACACATTAGAATGAAGCAACATAGTTACAATGCGCAGTTCCTGGCCGAAAGGTTTGAACAGGATGGTTTGCGGGTACGTTATCCCGGGCTACAGTCTCACAGAAGTTATGAGGTGATGCGTGCAATCTCGAACTCTCAATTCGGATACGGTGGCATGCTTACGCTGGATGCAGGTTCGCTTGAGAAGGCTAATGAATTGATGGAGATGATGCAAAAGGAGAATCTTGGATACCTGGCCGTGAGCCTCGGATTTTACAAGACACTCTTTAGTGCACCCGGTACATCTACCTCAAGTGAAATACCATTAGAAGAACAGGAAGCTATGGGGCTTTCAGATGGAATGATCCGTTTTTCTATCGGCCTTGATGCAAATATTGACAGGACCTATTCACGAATGAAGGAATGTATGAAGCATGTGGGGATAGGTGAGGAGCATGGTGAAATAGTGATGTAAAATCTTTTACCCGCGCCTCTTATTATTGGAGCATCTTTCTTCATTTTGCGATAGAGATGCCATGCATGTTTTATGCTATATCTTATCCCTGTGTTTTGTAAACTTATAAAAGTAGTATTTCAGCGGATTGGTGTATTTCAGTTGTTTCCAGGGTCTGCTGCTGTGAGGTTTATGAAGTACAGTAAGGTTAGCCGCAATAATGTTGGTAAATCCTAACTCTATTGATTTTTGAGACAGGCTGGTATCATACCAGTCTTTAGTTTTGTCAAGATTAGCAAAGCTAAATTTCCTGAGGAGGTTGTAAGAGATGAGTGTACAGCAGAAACTGAGGCTCCTCCTTGTCTCATGAAGCTCTCTGGTAAAATCTTTGAATTTCAGGTAAGGGAAGTTGACCTGCTCTTGTTCGTCGACAGTGATTGCTCCTGCAAGGCCTACATCTTCTCTTTCGTTGGCAAGGGCAACCAGAGAATTGAGGGTTGATTCTTTCACAGTTACATCTGACTCTACTACTATTAAGTGCTGTTTATTTTTAAGCGCTCTCTCCTGAGCATCCTTCAATACAAAGTCATAGTTTGGGGATGGAGTATTGACATAATCAGCCAAATTAATCAGTTTGAATTGATCCATTGACTCAGACATTTTCAGCTTCTGTAAGGTCTCTTTTGTGCTGAAGTCGTTATATACCAGATAGGTAAGGTTGGGATTGGAATTGTGAATAGCACTGATTGTATGCAATGCAGTATCTACTGAGTCTTTCACGGGGGTGATGACAAGTACATCTTTCATTGGGTGTATAGATTTTAGCAAGAGACCGTCCTGCCAGGGACGGGGTGTCTTTCTGAGTGCAAAGGTGATAGAAATTCCAGTGACTTTGAAATCGAGGGATTATAATCTTTGTTAATTTATTGTTGGCCTGGATCTGCAATATTCCCTTTTTCTGAAGTTCAGGATAAGTAGAACTGTGATTTTCGCAGTTTGGAAACAAATGCCTTATAATGGCCGGACTCAGCCAATAACAATTTTTTAAGAAATTTTGATTTTAAAAACCCACTTACCACCACCCATATCCCTTAACTCGTTTGCATGCGCTAAAGCAGGGAGGAAAGTGGGCTTGTAAGCCACAGCCGAATAAGGGCTCCCGCCGCCTGGCTTTGGCGGCATTTCATAGCCCTGAAAATTCATTGTCTTCAAAACGAGTAATTTTGAATTGAATTTAAAACCGATTCCACATACATCAATGACAAAGAAAGAGAAAGCGGATTACATCATTAAAGAGCTGAATAGACTTTACCCTCATCCCGCACTGCCTCTCGATTATAAAAGTCCGTACACGCTGCTGATCGCTGTGTTGCTGGCAGCGAGAAATACGGATGTAGGAGTCAACAAGGTGACACCCACGCTGTTTGCAAAGGCTGACAATCCACGCGATATGGTGAAAATGGATGAAGCGCAAATCAGAGAAATTATTCGCACTGTTTTTATGTCAGAAAGAAAAGCAAAAGCCATTCACTCGCTGTCACAAATCCTGATTGATAAATTCAATGGAGAAGTTCCGGCAGATTTTGAAGCACTGGAGAGCTTGCCGGGTGTCGGACACAAAACCGCATCGGTAGTGATGTCGCTGGCATTTAATACTCCTGCCTTTCCTATAGACACGCATATTCAGAGAATGATGATTCGCTGGGGCATCTCGGAAGGAAAGAATGTGGAACAGATTGAAGAAGATGCTAAGAAGTTTTTCCCTGAAAAGAAATGGAGCAAACTGTATCTGCAGATAACGCTCTATGGAAGGGAATATTCACCAGCACGGTTTCCAAGCCTCAGCCGGGATTTTATCACAGCAAAAATTGCAAACAAAAAAGTTTTAAAAGAGTACAAACCGTAAAAGGATTTCATTATCACTTCAATCATCCGTCCACCTGCAAAAACGTATGACGAGAAAAGAAAAAGCACAGTATGTAATGACGGAATTAGAAAGGCTGTATCCTGATTTCAGGATTCCGTTAGATTTTACCAGCCCATATACACTTCTTGTAGCTGTGGTGCTTTCTGCACAGTGCACAGATGCACGGGTGAATCAGATCACACCCATTCTTTTTGGTAGAGCTGATAATCCATACGACATGGCCAGGCTATCAGTAGCGGAAATTCAATCTGTCATCAGGCCTTGTGGGTTATCTCCCCAAAAATCAAAAGCCATACATGGCCTGTCCAAAATTCTTATTGAGAAATACGAAGGAAAAGTTCCTGCAGATTTTGAAGCGCTTGAGGAGTTGCCTGGTGTGGGGCACAAGACTGCCTCTGTTGTGATGTCGCAGGCCTTCGGTATTCCGGCTTTTCCGGTAGATACGCATATTCACCGGATGATGACACGCTGGGGATTGACAAGTGGTAAGAATGTGGAGCAAACCGAAAGAGACGCCAAAGCGCTATTCCCTCGTGAGAAATGGACAAAACTTCACGTACAGATTATTCTCTATGGCCGTGAGTATTCGCCCGCGAGGTCTCCCAGCCTGAGCCGTGATTTTATCACAGCCAGGATCGGCAGTAAGAAAGTGTTGGAAGGATACCGTGCTTAGGGGGAGAACAAAAAACTAAGTTACACCTTTTTGATTTTCTGAAATAGATAGCAATACCCGGCCTTTTCTCACTGCAGGGTGATAACTATTTCTCTTCATATCATTACACGTTTTCAGTTACCTCAAAGTGAAGTATTTATTAGGTTGCGACCTATGTCATGAAGCCCTTTTATTATTTTCTTCTTTTGTTTCTCACCGGGTATTTTTCTACCTGAAATATAGTCAGCCATTAGCGGCTGGGCTATGCCTATTTTCCGGGCGAAGGCCGAAACATTTATTTCTTCTACCTGAGAAAATAGAGCACTTATTTCTGTAGGCCTTTTCTTTGGTTTGAAAAACCCGTTGAATGACAGGTCTTCATCCAAAGTGCTCCAGTGGATTCCAAATTCAGACGTAAAATATTTTTCTCTTTGCTTTGGGGTAGCATCTCTCAGGCGTGGATAATCGGCAAAAAGTTCTCTTGCTTTTCTGCCACTTTGTGTTTCAATATGGATAGCATCTGCGGTGAGCCATATCTTTTTGATATTTTTTAGAGTAATGTTCATGTTATTATTTTTTAAAAAATTCATTCCATCTGTTGATGATAATTTCGCGGTTTTCTTCAATAAGATTTTCAATAAGTCTCAGGTCTGTTTGTTTGAACTTATAATTTTTAATAAGCTTAACATGTGGCACCACATCGTATCTGGCAGAGCACTCTCCTTTCATAATATGTACATGTACGGGGTCGTGGTCATTAGAGAAGAACGAAAACCTATAGCCAAAAGCGATGAAGATTGTAGGCATTTCAAACGATTTCACAGTAAAGATAGGTTATAATATTATAACCTAAAAGAAATACCCTTTCTTATTGCAGTCAATCAGGCTACATTCTGTACATAGCTGTGTTTCACTTCAAATCCAGGTTATCTCCCTTTGTCTGAATGTTTTCTTTGCGGGTTACCGAATTCGGATTGTATGATTAATAGGTTTCTGGTATATTCAAAACCTTTGTCAATCATGAAATGTTAAAATGATTAAGAGCTTGGAAATTATAGGGTACCCAAATCTAAATGGCTACTTCCTTGTACTCCTATAAAAGTGTTCCTTAAATTAATATCTAAAACCGCTGCTTCGCATCATCAATCAGATCCCTTGCGATATAATAAAACTCGTCATCAAAACCATCGATGTAGGATCGGCTGTTGCAAAGGATAGCTACACTGTATTCTGTACCCATTACCCAAAAGACACCTGTACCGGCCAGATTGCCTCCGTGGTAAAATGCACCTGGGAAGAAAGGATGATTAGCTCTCCACCCCAATGCATATCGTCCGTTGGAAGAAGATGGAGTGAGCATCTGCGTGCGAGCGGTTGCGCTGATAATGTCGGTAGGGTTGCTCTTACCGTCGATGTATGTAATGAGCTTCATCATCTCTTCAGTAGAAGCTATAAGTCCGCCTGCAGCTGCTATCACATCCATTTCGTTAAGATAACCGTTTGTGCCATCCTGTGAGTAATATACCACTTCGTTTGACCTCTTGCCACTCAGATCTTTTCCGACATGAACGTCTGTAATTCCTGCTTCGGATAGCACCTGCGTCAGATAGGCCTCGTAAGTTTTGCCACTAAGCTTTTCTATGACCTTTCCCAGGATGCCAAATCCCATATTAAAATAGGAGTAACTGGCAGTGGTGGGGTCGGTCTGCGGTGAAGAGAGTACATAACTTATTCTCTGATCCAGTGTTTGGCCTCTGAAACTTGAGGTAAACATGGGATCGGGATTGCTTGTCCAGCCTGAGGTGTGGTTGAGCAGATTTTTTATGGTGACTTTGGCCGCAAGAGCGGATACTGTGCCATAGTCATTTCCGAGAATACCCCCCGCTCCGAAGACTGTCGATGACAAGGTCAGTTTGCCTTCGTCCATCAGTTTCATAATACAAATGGTGGTAAACTGCTTTGAGATGCTTCCAAGCCTGAAGAGGTAATTGGGTTTGGTTCTGATTCGCAGGTTCTTGTCGGCGAATCCTAATCCGGATTTATAGACCACCGATCCGTTTTGCATTTTCATTACCGCATAAGACACTCCGGGGATAGCATATTTCTCCATGAACTTATAGAGCATGGCATCATACTTTGCGATTCCCGGTTGGGCAAGGATATAATAAGTGTTGACTACACCTCCACCTGACTTTATTTCCGCTTTCACAGTATTGGTCAGATCGAAACTTCCATTCAGATTATTGATGACTGTGCCGTTCAGGCTTAGTGTGGCGCCTTCACTTATCTGGAAGTGTAATACAACATTTGACGGGTTCGCATTCTGAGGGAGGGTAATATACGCTTTGTCATTCTTGATATATACGAATGCGTCCTCTGAAAAAACCGGATTGTCAGTCTTTGTAGCCGTGAGGCTGATAAGACTGTTACCGGTTAATACCGGAGGTTCTACCACTTCTTTCTTACAGGAAAAGATCAGGAGAGAAATGAGAATCCCTAAGAGGTAAATTTTGTTTTGTTTCATAGGTTAGGGTTTGAGTGCTTGTCTGATATTCTTTCTATCTGAATGGTATAGTGTAAATATTACGTGTGTTAGATACTGTTATAATATGTAAACCAGGCACTAAGTTAAAAGAATTTTCAATTTCTGTTTTATCTTTTTTGAGAAGATATTTCCTTGAACTTTCTGAAGAAAATACAGGAAAGGTACTCTGGCTATTAGGCCAGGTAAGGATGGTGGAGGGGCACAAATAGTGGCTTAATCAGAAAAATTGTATGATTCCTATTTCAACAAATGAGGCTCGATAGCCTTTTGCCATATTTTGTATCCATTCGCATTCATGTGCAGGCTGTCTGCCATAAAGATATGTGGCATCGGGGCTCCCTTTTCATTCAGCATATTGTGATATACATCCACGTAGGAAGTATTTTTCTGTTGTGACAGGAAGTATTGGATGCCTGCATTACCGGCTTCCATCGCTGTGCGAAAATTCTTTCTGCTTGGACTCGGTTTCATAGAGATATAAGTGATTTTGATATCGGGATAATGCTTCCTGATGATTTCAAAGAGTGTTGAAAAGCGGTCCAATACCACATCAGCGCCTATGTTGGGTAATACTAAATCGTTTTCGCCGCAATAGATAACCACTTGCCTGGGGTGGTAGGGGAGTATGATATCGTCTGCGTAATAGATTACGTCTTTAAGTGTAGAGCCGCCGAATCCCCGATTGATAATGGGGTATGAAGGGAAATATTGTTGCACATCGGTCCATTTGGTAAAGGAAGAACTGCCGACAAACAGGATTGAATTTTTGGGTGGCATTTGTTTGTCGTCCTGAGCCTTAAAGGTTTGGATAGCCTTGGAGAAAGCATGAGACTGGGCGGTTCCACGTGTAATGGTAATAGAGAGGAAACAGCAGATGAGTAATTTGATTGTGGTGTGCATGTATATATTTTTATTGTGGGAAGTTAATGGAAAATATTTTTTTGGTGGAGGGCTAAGTGTTCCTCTGCCTCAAACGCCTTTGTGTTTGCCGACCTGCGCTTGCCTTTTCTTTCTGCTGTCCTTACGGGTGCTGATCCTATTAGTGGTAGGTGAAGGGCAACGACAAATAAAAAAGACGCTGTCATTTCGGACGCCGATCCGCAATCTCATGTAGAGAAAAGTGAGGTCATTGTGGGCGCTGACCCGCAATCTCGTGTATCATCCTAATGAGATTCTGTGTCACGCACAGAATGACAGGGGGGATTGATGAGATTCCGCATCAGGTGCGGAATGACGGCGGGTAAGCGGTGATCCTCTGCGCAAAGGCCTTACCCAAATCCCTTCACGCCACTTTCGTGTCGTGTGGGCTTTTCATTTCAGTCACTTAGTGAAGCGAGCTTCCCACGGACTGAAATGAAAAGCCCTGTTCGCCTTTGGCGAACAGGGCTTTGTGACCCCGTCAGGATTCAAACCTGAAACCTTTTGATCCGTAGTCAAATGCTCTATTCAGTTGAGCTACGGGGCCTTCTTTTCGTAATGGAGCGCAAAAATAGGGAATTCTTTTTGCAAGCGTTTTATCCGGGAAAAATTAAATACAAAATTTTATAGTATCCGTCCATTACCCGGCTATTGAAAGCTATTTCACCGTTGGTAAATTCTTGCTATTCCAATTGGTGATTCCTCCTTCCATATTAAAAACTTTGAATCCGGCAGCTTTTAATTGTTCTGCTGCGCGCATGCTACGGGCTCCTGATTTGCAGTAAACGAATACCGCCTTTCTCCGGTTGAGATTTGATATATTCCGATAAAGGGTGGAATCCAGCACATTATAATTGGTAGCACCCTTCAGATGACCGTCAGTGAATTCTTTCGGCGTTCTTACATCGACTAACTGTATTGTACCTGAGCCTTTCACTTTTTTCTGGAACTGTTCTACAGTTATTGTCTTAATTTTTCCCTTCTTCTGTGCCGACACAGTACCACTGCCAGCCAATGAAATAAATATAAATAGGATAAAAATTTTAATAGTCCTCGCTTTCATAAAAACTAAATGATTATTATTAAATGTTCGGAGCAAAGGTACCTAATAAAGACGGAATCATTTCTTTGGCCAATTGTCGAATAGCACGGCCTGTAAATAAAACCAGGGTAATCTGTATGAAAACACCGATGAGCGGGAGGTGTAAACCCTGCAACTCATCGGTGTAATGTTAAAAGATATTTCGCTTCCTACGGTGTCGTCTGCTTTGAGATAAAATCCCCTGTAGCGTCAATATAGGACTTGTATTTTTCTTTAATCTGAATATTTTCTTTATTTCCGTTTATATACAGGTCACCATCCTGAACCGCGATTGAAAAGGAATCTCCATTAATCATCCCATCCTTTGATAATTGCTTAATGAAGGTATCAATTGATTTCTGCGCATCCTTATCGAGGCTGCCGGTTTCCAGTTGCCATGTTTTTTCAGACTGCACCTGGCTGGTTAATTTTTGAAGAGATTGTAAGTTTTCAATTTTCTTTTCTCTGTCGTTTTCTATTTTACCTTCAAACATAGTAGCAAGAGTGGGGGCAATAACCAAAGAGATGATACTCATGAGTTTGATGAGAATGTTCATGCTCGGCCCGCTGGTATCTTTGAAAGGATCTCCTACTGTATCACCGGTCACAGACGCCTTGTGAGGTTCGCTCCCTTTATAGTGTGTCTCATTATTGATAACCACACCTTTTTCGAATGATTTCTTTGCGTTGTCCCATGCCCCACCGGCGTTGTTCTGAAAGATTCCCATCAGGACACCACTTACGGTAGCACCGGCAAGGAACCCTCCTAATACTTCAGGCCCGAAGATGAAACCAATGGCAATAGGAGCAATAAAAGCGATAGCTCCCGGAGCCAGCATCTTTTTAATAGAGGCATTTGTACTGATTGCCACACACCTTTCATAATCAGGTTTACCGGTGCCATCCATAATTCCGGGAATAGTCCTGAACTGTCTCCTCACTTCCTCTACCATTGCCATAGCTGCTTCACCCACTGCGCGAATCGCCAGTGAGGAGAAGAAGAATGGAATCATAGCCCCTACAAATAATCCTGCCAGCACGTCTGCTCTGTAAATATCAATTCCGTCAATTTTGGCGATACCCACAAACGCTGCAAAAAGAGCGAGCGCAGTCAGAGCAGCTGATGCAATAGCAAAGCCTTTTCCGGTAGCAGCGGTGGTGTTACCAACAGCATCCAGAATATCTGTTTTTTCACGTACTTCCTTGGGCAATTCAGACATCTCTGCAATACCACCTGCATTATCAGCGATCGGACCAAATGCGTCAATAGCTAATTGCATGGCTGTGGTAGCCATCATCCCTGCTGCTGCAATGGCCACACCGTAAAGTCCTGCAAAATAGAACGACATGAATATACCACCGGCGAGAACTAAAATAGGCAGCATCGTACTTTCCATACCTACGGCCAGTCCGCCAATGATGTTGGTGGCATGACCTGTGGAACTCTGACGCACAATAGAATTGACAGGACGCTTACCGATTGCTGTATAATATTCTGTAATGATACTCATTAAAGTACCTACAACCAGACCGGTAATAATTGCTCCAAACACGCCGTTTCTGGTAAATGCGTAGCTTCTGAGTGTCATCTCAGTCTCAGGCATAATCCACATTACCAGGAAATAGGATACAATGGCAGTAAGCACTATGGAGCCCCAGTTACCCAGATTCAGCGCCTTTTGAACAACAGAAGTCTGAAGTCCTGCATTGTCAGATATTTTTACGAACCACGTACCTACTATAGAAAAGAGAATACCAATCCCTGCTATCAGCATAGGTAACAGAATGGGAGCCATTCCGCCGAATGCATCGTCAGATATAGTTTCACGTCCCAGAACAATTGTAGCAAGTACGGTGGCTACATACGACCCGAACAGGTCAGCGCCCATCCCTGCCACATCACCCACATTATCACCTACGTTATCGGCAATGGTAGCCGGGTTACGAGGGTCGTCTTCAGGGATTCCTGCTTCTACCTTTCCTACCAGGTCAGCACCCACATCGGCAGCTTTTGTATAGATACCGCCTCCCACACGGGCAAAAAGCGCAATACTTTCTGCACCGAGGCTGAATCCGGTCAGTACCTCAATAGTTCTCTCCATTTCATGGCTGTCCACGCCTGATTCAGGTGCGAAAATAGCTTTTAGGATAATGAACAAACCACCCAGTCCCAGGACTGCAAGGCCGGCCACACCTAATCCCATTACGCTGCCTCCTGTGAAAGATACTTTCAGTGCTTTGGAAAGGCTGGTACGGGCGGCCTGAGCGGTACGTACGTTAGCCTTTGTGGCTACTTTCATTCCGATGAAACCTGCACTGGCACTGAATATAGCACCTGCGATGAAGGCGAGGGCGATAGACCAGTGGCTGTTGGCACTGCTGGCTCCCATGACGCCAAGCAGCAGGGCAACGATAATTACAAAGTAGGAGAGTATCCTGTATTCTGATCTTAAGAAAGCCATAGCGCCATCAGCGATATGCTTTCCGATTTCTCTCATCCTGTCGCTTCCTGCGTCTTGCTTTCCAACCCATACAAACTTTAAGAAGGTGTAAATAAGACCTACGGCAGCCATTGCCGGAACTGCATAAACCAGATTGTTCATAATAAAATATTAACTATGCAAATTTTTTTGGTCGGCAAAAATAGGGCAATTAGCCTAAATATGGTAATATATGAGGAGGAAATATTACCCCGTATAGTCAGAAGATAATTAAATAAAGTAGTAGATATTCTTTGAGTTAGCCAAATTAACTGTGCAAGAAATCTATTGGAATGAGGTCCCGAGCAGATTCGAACTGCTGTGGAAGCTTTTGCAGAGCTCTGCCTAGCCACTCGGCCACGGGACCATTCGCTCAAAATGAGTGTGCAAAGCTAAGGATTTAAAATTTTGAAATGAAATTACCTCCTAAATTATTTCGCAGAAAAATAAGCCCCGGTTTTACCTCCATTCCTGCCGAAGCCTGAGAAAATATTTCGGAGCCAACCGCATCCGGCTTCCATACCAGGTGAACATTTCACCATCCACCAGCAGAATCTGACTTTCGGGTAATAGTTTTCTAAAGTAGGGAACGTGCTTTTCTGCAAAAGGATAGGGCTCTGAGGAAAGCATTAAAATTTCAGGCTCTGCATTTGTCAGCTCCTCTTCTGACAAAACCGGATATCTTTTGCTACTTCCAAAGATGTTATGATAGCCAGCGAGGTGCATCATGTCATTAATAAAAGTGTCACCTCCAATTGTCATGAGTGGGTCTTTCCAGATCATATAAACGGCTGATTTCAATGGTGTCTCCTGCTTTGAAAGTGCATCGAATTCTTTTTCTATATCATTGATAATTTGATTTGCTTCGGCCTGCCGCTCTGTAAGCGCGCCCGTTTTCCTGATCATTTCCAGACTATCCTGATAATCTGCCACATCACTTACATACACCCGGCAGAAAGTCTCACATGCTTCTATTTCTTCCCTGATATTCTCTTCCTTGTTGGCAAATATCAGATCTGGTTTGAGTTGCCTGATAAGGGGCAGATTTAGTTTCTTGGGCCCGCCGATTCTGGTCTTGGAACGAAACCACTGTTCTGGATGAATACAGAATTTGGTAATTCCCACCACCTCGTCTCCCAACTGTAAGTCATAAAGGAGTTCAGTGATAGAAGGTACTACAGAGATAATACGCACGATGTTACTTATATAGGTTTACATCAATAATAGTATTTTTCTTAGAAATGAAAAGTTACATTTGCTGATAGCTATTTGATAATTAAAATAATACAGGATGAAGCATAGAATAGAAGAATCAGAACTGATTATCAATCCGCGCGGTGCAATCTACCATTTAGATGTCCGCCCTGAAGAACTTGCTCACAATGTGATTACGGTAGGTGATCCGGATCGGGTTCGTGAAGTCAGCAAGCACTTCGACCATATTGAAGTAAAGCGGCAGCATCGTGAATTTATTACCCATACGGGTACCATTGGAGGGAAAAGAATTTCGGTATTGAGTTCAGGAATCGGCCCTGATAATATTGATATAGTGCTCAACGAATTGGATGCACTGGTAAATATTGATTTTGAAACCAGGACGGTGAAGCCTGGACTAACGCAACTGAATATCATCAGGCTGGGCACTTCGGGCTCCCTGCAGGCATCTGTTCCTGTGGATAGCATGGTGGCGGGCACACATGGGCTGGGTGTGGATAATCTGCTCAACTTTTACAAGCATGAAAACAATGAAGAGGAGCGACAACTGATACATAGCTTCGTGACTCAAACCGGACTAAACCGGAGTGTGGGTGATCCTTATATTACGGGAGCCTCCCCCTCATTACTTAAGCATTTTGTAGAAGGATACCATCATGGGATTACCGTTACCTGCCCGGGATTCTATGGGCCACAGGGGAGGGTGCTACGCCTTGGCATATCAAACCCGGGATTTATTGACAGTCTGAGCCATTTCAGTTTTGGGCCTCACAGGATTGTAAACTTCGAGATGGAGACTTCCGCAATCTATGGGCTTGGGTCTATACTCGGGCACCATTGCCTATCCCTGAATGCAATTATTGCCAACCGAATCGACAAGACCTTTAGTAAAGACCCTGCAGCATTAATTGAACAATTGATTCAGCGATCGCTGCAAATTATGGCAGACAAATTGTGATTTTACAGATAGCATTAAATGTCATCTATGAAGGTGAGTTTTGAAAAATATCAGGCAACGGGCAATGACTTTGTAATGCTCGATAACAGAGATGGCAGGTATGACACCCTTGAAAGGGAAGCCATTCAACGCTTGTGCGACAGGCGTTTTGGAGTTGGAGGCGATGGGCTGATCATGCTTAATAACAGTAAAAAGTATGATTTTGAAATGCACTATTTTAATGCCGACGGCGCACCGGGAAGTATGTGTGGCAATGGAGGCAGGTGCATATTGGCATTTGCTTCAAAGAAAGGTATTATGGGAGATGAATTGCATTTTCTGGCTTATGACGGATCACATAGCGGCCGATTTGAAGATGGGCTTGTGAGCCTGAAAATGAACCCCGTTACCGGAGTGCATGACAATGGGGATGACAAGGTGCTGGATACCGGATCGCCTCACTATGTAAGGTTCGTGCACTCGCTTAACCATCTGGATGTCTATAACGAAGGGCGGAGCATAAGAAATTCGGATACTTTTAAAGCCAAAGGTATTACTGTGAATTTTGTAGAGCGAATAGGCAATGATGAAATTTATGTGAGAACGTATGAGAGGGGAGTGGAAGACGAGACGTATAGTTGCGGTACCGGAGTTACGGCGGCTTCGATTGCTGCCGGTGGCCTCGCAGATGGGAACAAGCAATTTAAGATACGTACCCGGGGCGGAAACCTGAAAGTGAGTTATACGAAGAAGGGTGACCGTTATGAAGATATATGGCTGACCGGCCCGGCGACTTTTGTATTTGATGGTGAGATAGAAATCTAGTTGATATGAGTTTTAATGTTAGGGTGTACGGAATTCTGATTGACGCTTCTGACAGGATTCTGGTGAGCGACGAAATGATACAGGGGCACTCTTTTACAAAATTTCCCGGCGGAGGGATGGAGTACGGAGAGGGCACAAGGGAGTGCCTGAGAAGAGAATTCAGAGAGGAACTGGAGTTGGATATTGAGGTGAAAGACCATATTTATACGACGGATTTTTTTCAGGAAAGTGCGTTCAAACCGTATGACCAGTTGATTTCCATTTATTATAGTATCGTCGCGAAAGGGATAATAGATCTGACCAGAATTCACATTGACGATGAAAAGGAGGCATTCGCTATAAAACCGCACGCAGACCAGGAATCTTTCCGTCTGGTTCCGCTCAGTCGCTTTAGCCCCTCTATGCTGAGTTTTCCGATCGATAAGGTGGTAGGTCAGTTAATCTGTAAAAACTATAATGACAGGGTTACCCTGTTCAGCCAGCACAAATGATGGGTAGGGAATAAATTTGTGTAGTCTTCAAAAAATGAAATAATAAACCTCGGCGATTAGCAGGAACACATTACAGATTCCGGTCCATTTGGGAATCATTGTTTTCTTTTTAAGGAGTATGAGTATCAGATAGGTAATGCACATAAGCGAATTGATCACAATGGCTGAAAATCCTAACACGATAATCAATTCCTTGAAGAAGGGAATTCTGGCAGCCATATCAGCCACCGCTCCTTTAGGCGCATTAACCTCGAGATAGCTGAAAAGCACAAACAGCAGGAAGCAAATATTACATATCAGGGTAAACCTGGACAGAAAGCGGATAATATTCATTTTTTGTGGTCGCTTTTTTCGCAACAAAATAATAGTAATTTGCCCGAATTAATACATGAGCGCACTAATGCCTGAAATTCCAGCCATATCTCTTGTGATATGTACTTATAATCGATGCAAGTATCTGCCTGCTGCTTTAGAAAGCGTGGCGGCACAGAAATGCGCACCGGGTCTTTTTGAATTGATAATAGTGGACAATGCGAGCACCGATGATACGGCTGTAATTGCGAATGACTTTTTAAAGAGTCATCCGGAACTGAGTGTGAGATACGTATTTGAGGCTAACAAAGGCCTGTCTTTTGCCAGAAACAGAGGCAGGACGGAGGCGATGGCTCCTGTAGTGGCTTATATCGATGATGATGTGATTTTATTTGAAGATTATGTGGCACGGCTGAATGAATTTTTTATCAACTATCCGGGTGCGTCAGGTGCAGGCGGACGGGTTATACCTAAATACGAACACGGCAGGCCAAAGTGGATGAACAAGTATTTAAAGGGATTTGTGGGTGAAGTATCACATGGTAATCAGATAAAGAAATTTGACAAAGGGATGAAATATCCTGCGGGGGCCAGTATGATATATACAAAGGAAATCCTTGAGAGAGCCGGAGGGTTTAATAATGAACTGAAGTTCAGAAGCGATGATAAGTATATATTTTACGCGGTGAGTTCAATTTCGGATGAAATTTATTATTTGCCTGATGTGCAGCTTTATCATTTCATTGATGATGCGAGACTGGAGTTTGATAACTTTAAAAAGCTGTTTCTTAAAACGGGTAATGAAGAGAAACGCCGGCTGGCATCGGCCGGTAAGAGCCTGCTGCCCAAGGCATTTGAGTTTATGACAAAAACAGGAGCAGCCACCGCGTTGTGTGTGCTTTATACCCTTAAAGGACAATTTGGAAAGGGTAAGATGATTTTTCTTTCCCAATGGTTTACATTAATTGGATTTTTCAAAAAAGATGTTTTTGTAAGATAGTTCATATTCTTTTCCGTTTGCTGGAAAATAATTATTGAATGGAAATTTATTATTGTTGTCCGATTAAGTTGGGTTAAAACCCACTGGCCTTAGGTTTAATATTTATTACGCTACCATTTAGGGTAGGGCTATGAAAGCCGTACTCAACAAGGGCTTTAGCCACATTTTGAATAATTTAACCGGACAATGATAGAAATTTATATTTAATTCATAATTTCATCTGCGAAACGGCACTTCCTTTCAAACAATAAATTTTTGATTGCTTATGACAGGTATTATGATTTTTTTTGGGCTTGTAGCTCTATTTATCATCTGGATGATCGCTATATACAACAGCCTTGTGAGGATGAAGGTGAAAATCGATAACAGTTGGAGTGACATAAAAGTCTTCCTTAAGAAACGATTTGATTTGATACCTAATCTGGTAAATACGGTGAAGGGGTATGCAGAGCACGAGAAGAGCACTTTTGAAGCGGTAACGAATGCCAGAACTGCCGCAATGAATGCGGCCCCCAATGATGTCCAGGCCCAGACAGCTGCCAATCAGGGCCTTGCAGGCGCATTAGGACGTTTGTTTGCATTAGCTGAAAATTATCCGGAACTAAAGGCCAATACCAACTTTCTCGATTTGCAGACTGCACTTCAGAATATAGAGGGTGACCTGGGAAATGCGCGGCGTTACTATAATGCTACTGTGCGAGATTTCAACACAGCGATCCAGCAATTTCCTGCTGTAATTATCGCTGGTATGCTTGGCTTTACCAAAAGAGAATTTTTTGAACTCGAAAACCCCGACGAAGCAAAAAACGTTGAGGTGAAGTTTTAAACCAGGTTTAGGATGAAGGGTGTCTTCATTGCAATACTGTTGCTGCTTTCCGGCTGCCTGACGCTCCATGCGCAGGAGGCATTCTATATTAAAGATTTTGACGTGGATGTGAAGGTGAACAAAGACGCCTCTCTTCAGATAACCGAAAAACTATCACTTTACTTTACACAATCGCGACATGGGATAATCCGATATATCCCTTTTAGGTACAAAATAAACAAACTGCAGGAGGGTATGGAGCGCGCTGACATGTCGTGGAGTTCTGGCGATTACCGGTATATCCGCATCACCGATGTAAATGTGAAAGGGGCTAAATTTAAAACTTCAACCACCGGCGATTTTGAGACTATAAAAATAGGTTCGGAAAACACACTTATCTCAGGCGACCAGAATTATGAAATATCTTATAAGATTGAAGGTGCAATTAATTTCTTCAGGCAATATTCTGAATTATATTTGAACCTTACAGGCAACAATTGGGCTACCGAAATTCAGGAAGTTCATTTTACTATTCATTTTCCTGCACCAGTGCCGGATACAGCCAGGTGGTTCGTGGCTACAGGCAGGCTGGGTTCACAGGAAAATAATACTGCCACCAAATGGAGCTCGGATCGAACTACCCTTCAGGGTATGAGCATCGCTCCCCTGAAGAGTTATGAAGGAATCACAGTGGGAGTATCAATGCCATCAGGATTCCTTACAAAACCTAATTATAGCCGCCGTGAAATTCCGTGGTTACTGCTTCCTCTGATTACTTTCTTTGGGATGCTTGCTGTATGGAAAAGATGGGGGAAAGATCCTGAGGTGACGATAGTTCCTTCTTATTATCCACCGGAGGAAGTGAATCCACCTTTGGCTGGTTATCTGATTGATGGAAGGATTGACCGTAGAGACCTTACTGCATTGATTCCCTATTGGGGGGCAAAAGGATACTTAAAGGTGGAGGAGAATGAACGAAAAGTATTACTGGGCCTTCTGAAGAATTTTGATTATAAATTTATTAAGTTGAAGAACCTTGATCCTGGTGCAGAGAAGTTTGAACATACTATGTTTGATGGGCTATTCCGATCTGGCAATGAAGTAGATTTATCTGATCTCGAGAATACCTTTTACATTACTATGGCGAATACGAAGAATGATCTGGAAAAGGAGATGGATACGCGGAAATATTATGTACAGTACTCCAGAGGCTTTGCGGTATTGTTTGCTGTATTTGGGGTTATTATTTTGATATTGTCTCTGTTAAAGTTTGTGGGATCATATCCGGTGGGCACTTTTAAATGGGGCGCTTGCGTTTTGGCCAGTCTGATTGTGATTATTTTCGGATCATTAATGTCTAAGAAGAGTGAGAAGGGTACTGAAGTGTATCAAAAGCTTCTTGGGTTTAAAGAATTTATAAAGAGTGTGGAACAAGATAAGCTTAACACCTTTCTGAAGGAAGACCCCAATTATTTTGATAAGGTGCTGCCTTATGCCATTGTCTTCAATCTGGCAGATAAGTGGAAGGACAAACTAAAGGGGCTGGATGTGCCTCCTCCTTCATGGTTTGCATCTTCCTCTACGTCGGGAGCTAATTTTAGTAACCTGATGTTCCTTAATGGTCTGAATCGATCCATGAATTCAATGAGCCAGACTTTTTACAGCCAGCCTTCTTCGTCTGGCTCTTCAGGCGGCAGTTTTGGAGGGGGTGGATCTTCAGGTGGTGGATTTGGAGGTGGAGGAGGAAGTAGCTGGTAGGTAGGCTTCCGATTGGGAGTGCCTATTTTCCATCTACCCGAATTTCATTTGCCACAGTATCTTATTTTTGATAAAATTTCATCGATTGCTGCCACTGATTCAAATTCACCCGAACATCAATAATACACCTGATTATTTTCCGGTGATACTTCAACTATTGGTTGTTACCACAATAGTGGCAGTACTTGCCGGGTTTGGGCTCTTGAAGAACAGGGGTGAAGTCGGGACTGCCGAAAAGGAGCCGGAACCGACGAAATCCCCACAACCGATTTCATACAAAATCGCGGATAGCGAAAAGGGGCTTATTGCAGCCGGGGCATTTGTGTCGCTGGGTATAGCATTGGTATTTTTATTCTCTTATGCGGTGAACCTGAAAAAGTTGGGATGGCATGGGGTGGTGCCTGTGGCGGTATTTATTTTGATGATGTCATGCGGATATTTTTATGCTATAAAGAAAATCGGAAGGGACATGAAGGGTGAGCAAAATAATGGATTAAACCATGAGAAATGAAAGGTAACTATGTTACGATTGATCTGGCATTGGTTATTGAGAAGTTGGTGCTGATAATAGCCGTAACTTTTCTGGTGTGGGTTGCGGCCCGCATGATTGCAATGGCGGATAGAAAATGGCTACACCCTTCACCCGGAACAGGTGTTAAAGACATTTCCGAATCATTATTCGGAGCAACACCAAGACTGTTAGTAAAAGCAGCCGCAGTACTCATGCTGGTTGTTTCGATAATGATCAGTACGGTGATTCCCTGGGGAGAGGCAGTCAGGATAGGCAGTAGAAATGTTTCTTTATTTATAGCAAGGGTTGACATTGGTGTGTTATTAATTCTTGCTTTCCTCTGGCTGGGGATTTATGGAGGTATTGCGCAGAGGTGGAGTTATGTGAAGAACGATAGGATAGGAGCTCTATTCAGATTCGGGTCACTTTTTATTGCCTGTGCACTGGCAATGGGTTTGGCGATTGTCCCCCTGTTAATGCTTGCGGCATCGACCGATTTGCAGAATATTATTTCCTTACAGAAGGATGCAGTGTGGAATATTTTTTATCAACTACCGGGGTTTCTGATTATGTTGTTAGGAACAGCGGTATTGTCAAAGCCCTCTTTCACAAATGACGGGAGGAGGATTGCAGGAGCAGGATTTGGTTCAGTCAATGCCATGTATAATCTTACCGGCTATGTGCTCTTGTTTTTGATGGGTACATTCATTACCGCTTTATATCTGGGAGGGTACGAAATTCCTTTTGTGAGTGACCTGGCACTGAGGAGGAGGTTTGGAGTAAATGTGTTGTTTATATTGCAGGGGATTTCATTTTCGTTCAAGATTATAATGGTAGTTGCCATTTTGCTGTGGACGCGAAGAGTACTGGAAAGATATGACGAATCCATATTGATTCGTTGGGGCTGGAAGCTTATAATCCCCGCTGCCTTAATAAACCTTGCCGGTACCGCTGTAGTCCTAGTGGCATAAAAAAAATTAGTTCCGGAATTAAAAGAAGTTTTCCGGACAAAGTGAGATTTTATGGGTGCAACATTTATACTTTTCTGGATTCTTTCAACTCTTGCATTTGCAGCGGCAATGGGTATTCTTGTCAGCAAGAAAGAGTTGTACAGTGTGTTGAGTTTTATCGTACTTGTTTTTGCAATCTCCGGTCATTTTATTTTAATGAATGCACAGTTTTTGGCAATCGTAAACATATTAGTGGTGGCAGGTGCGCTGGGGGTGATGTTCCTTTATGGATTGATATTGGTACGTTCTCATCGCGATAGTGAACAGGTGAAGATTTTGTATATGAGGATTGCCGGGGTGATTGCTTCGCTCCTCTTACTGATTGTGCTTACTGCTGCAGTGTCAAAGGCATCCCAAAATGAGGTGGTGCTGAGGCCGGGCACGTGGATTGGCCATGTGGACAAGATTGGCGAAGAATTGTTTTCACGTTTTTTTGTTCCTTTTGTAATCAGTGGACTTTTGCTGCTGAGTGTACTTGTGGGGACAGTGGTTATAATTATTAACAGGGAGCCGGCTCCCGATCCTAAATCCGTTACGTTATGAAGAGAGTATTATTTATCCTCGCGCTGAGTTTTTTCTCAGTCAGAGCAGTACATGCCCAGATTAATCTGGATGATTTACGACTTAAAGATCTTATTGGTCAGGTGATGAAAGTTGAAAAAGGTTTTGCTCCTAAAT